>CAZJXN010000107.1:4169-18230 GCA_964549655.1 uncultured Saprospiraceae bacterium | reverse complement strand
CCTTTCCCCAATCCCCAATCCCCGCTCACTGCTTACTACTCACCCCTTCATTCACTAATTCGTAGCCTTGTAGAATCCCTTTTTCCATCGCAGGTACGCCACGTTGCATCCACTTCGGCATGGGTGCGTCTTTCAAATAATAATCAAAAAACTGTTGCATTCTTTTCTGAAAATCTTTGCGGTTTTGCGGCTTGAGAGGCCAGTGTGGTTCATCATTATAATTCAATAACCAAGCGGGTTTGTTCAATCTGCGCATCGCCGTGAAAAATTCTATCCCTTGATACCAAGGAACGGCACCGTCTTTATCATTACTCAAGATGAGTACGGGCGTATTCACTTTGTCAATCGTAAAAATCGGAGAGTTTTCAAGATATCGGAGTGGATATTCCCAAATGGGTCCTCCGATGCGGCTTTGCGAGCGCTCGTACTGGAACGCACGGCTCAAGCCACTTTCCCACCGCACGCCGCCATACGCGGAAATCATATTGACCACGGGCGCACCGGATTCTACACATTTGAACATATCGGTACGCGTGATGATGTACGCAATTTGATACCCACCCCAACTATGTCCTTGCAATGCAACTCTTTTTCTATCTATAAAACCTCTGTCAATCAAAGAAGTAGCACCCGAAACCACCGCATTAAACGCACTCTCGCCCGGATAACCGATGCGATATGGAATGTCAGGATTGAAAACAACGTAGCCACGACTGGTGTAAAATGTATAATTAATCTGCGAGCGATTGGGGAAGGGTGCGCGATGATTATACAAGCCTTCCGAACTGCGTTCATAGAAATTAACAATCATTGGATACTGCTTCTTCGGGTCGAAATTATCGGGCTTGGCGAGTAAACCTTGTAGTTTTTGTCCGTCAAGGGAAGTCCATTCTACCAGTTCGATGCTGCCCCAGTTGTAATTCTTTTGCTGTGGATTGGCATTGCTTACTTGTTTGAATGTTTTTAAATCATTAGAATATAATAAGTCGGGAAAAATATTAAAATTCTCTCTGGTGAATACATATTGCTCGGCATTTTTGGCTTTAATCGGACGTTCAAAACTGTAGGTGCCAAATTGTATTTGCGTAAGCGTATTGGTATTCAAATCCAACCAAGCGTAGCCGCCTTTTTTTGTCGGTTCTTCAAATACAGACACGAGTAACTTTTCAGTTGGTTCTATAAATCTTTTCTCTCGGTCGAGCGATAAGTAGCGATACGTTTTTTGCCCTTTACGAGAGTTCGTGAGATTAATGGGAGCCGCTGCGCCATTCGGGTCAACCTTCCAAATGTCGAAACGATCATAAATCAGCACGCTTGCATCGTCCTTCATCCAACCTGCAATGCCATACGAACCGGGTCGGGAAGGCGAGTCATTCAACTCATCAAAATACTGCACGGCTTTATTATTCGTGATTTGTTGGGTCGTGCCTTTTTCGATAGAATAAGAAGTCCAAGTAGAATCGGGCGTGTTGTACCACAACAAATATTTCGCTTGCGGCGACAAAAACGGCGTACCGGTAATGCCCGTACCGACCAATTTAGACGTACCATCACTCACATTTACCAGATACACATCTTTACGCGCAGGTCCACCTTCCCAAGTGGTTTCCACCAAATATGGATTTTCGTTATAACCCAGCACTACTGCGGCATTTCCTTCATTTCCCATTCTAACTTCAGGGAGATTCTCGCTGCCAAGCGGTACGATTTTTCCAGTATTGGTGTGATACACGACTTGATACGTGCGTTTTTGTTCTTGTTCGAGCATGACTTTTTGCTGCGTGTGCATGCGCGGGTCTGTGTAATTCCAAACTTCCACATTTACAATCTCCTCTTCCAACAAAGTGGTATCTTTTAAAATCGGTTGCGGCGCAATGCCGAAAAATAACTTCGACGCATCTTTTGAAAAAGTCAACGTACCATTGTCACTCACGCGCCACGTTTTGGGCAGAAAAGTCGCTTTGTTATCCGCCACTTTTTGCGCCACATTTCCTGCCTTCCAATGATATAATTCAAAAGGTTTCATTGGTGCTTTCGTTGTGTCAAAATCCGCGATGAACGCTGCTTGCGTGCCTTTTTCATCCAGTGTGAGATTTTTATAGTCGCCTTTTTTATTTAAAATGGGTTGCAATGCACTTTTCGTACCGTCAAACACATACACACCAGCTTGAAAGATAGAATCATTGCCGGTGCTGGCAAGAATAAACGTCGCACCTTCTTTAGCATGCGTATAACTTTTCACAAAAGCGACTTGCGTCTGCGCATTCGTGTTTAAGTTTTGAATAACGAGCTTGCTGCCCGTATCTTTGCTTTCCTTTTTCTTTTTAGAACCAGCGGTCATCTTTTTTTGAACGGTAGAATCGGTTTTTGTAGAATCTGTTTTCACTGTTTCCGGTTCTTTCAGATAAGCCAGCCAGCCGTTCCATTTATCAGGCAGTTGGAAGGATTGTACATCCGATACTTTGGAAAGTTTAGCGGTTGCTAATTCTAAAATACCGAGTGAATCTTTTGGTAAATCTTCTTTCTTTACCTTCCTGCGGCGCTGCGCTTGAAGTGTGTCTTGCAATTGTTTGATTTTAAAAACTAAATAGCGACTGTCTGCGCTGAGTTTCGCGCCTTCGCCACGCGGGAAGATTTGTTCTTTGCCGGTCTTGCCATCGTACACGTAGAGTTTGCCGTCACCATCACCGGGCTTCAGTTCGTACACGACCCAGCGCCCGTCATTGGAGAGTTGGGTATTTTCAATGGTGTTCCAAAGGTCGAAATCTGGGTGGTCAAGCGTTTTTTTGGCAGTGCTTTGCGCAATGGTATTGGCAAGCGTAACGCTGCTAATTATTAGAGCGAGTAGTATTCTATGCATCTTCTGGAAAATTTATGAGTTTATAAGTTTTAGACAAAAAGAAGAGGTGATTTTTTTGTGCATTTGGTTTTTGCGATTGTGGCAGCGCTCCATACCTTTTTTTTAACCGCAGAGGGCGCACCGATATAGCGAATCACTGGAATCATATAAATCACAGTTTAGACAATTAGTTATCCTTCATTTGGAACTATTTTGTAATGAAAGGAGTACTTATCAAAGTTTGTTGAAAAGTAACCATAAAACCCTAACCACCCGATGTCAAAAGTTGTAGACCTACTGCGCGAAGCGGTTAATAGCGAAGAAAAAGAATATACCAGCGGAAGTATCAATCGAGCGATTGTGTTGCTGTCCATTCCGATGATTTTGGAGATGGTGATGGAGGCGTTGTTTGCGATTGTAGATGTATTTTTCGTATCAAAAATAAGTGTGAATGCGGTAGCGACGGTAGGTTTGACGGAGTCCGTACTTACCTTGGTTTATTCCGTAGCCATCGGCATGAGTATGGCGGCAACAGCAATGGTGGCGCGGCGCGTGGGCGAAAACAATCCCGAAGCCGCAGCGGTGGCGGCGGTACAATCCATCTTTATTGCCATTGGTTTATCGGTTCTTATTGGCATTCCCGGATTTTTATTTGCAGATGATATTTTGCGCTTTATGGGTGCGAGCGAGCAGTTGATTGTGGAAGGCGCGCATTATACGAGAATCGTTTTGGGCGGTAATATGGTCGTAATGATGCTGTTCTTATTGAATGGTGTTTTTCGAGGCGCAGGCGATGCGTCTATTGCGATGCGCGTGCTGATTATTGCGAACGGATTGAATATCGTGCTGGGTCCGATGTTGATTTTTGGGATTGGTCCGTTTCCGGAAATGGGCTTGCAAGGTGCGGCTGTGGCGACCGTGTGTGGACGTGGGGTCGGTGTGTTATTGCAATTTTATTACTTGTTTAAAGGAGTGGGCGTGGTGAAGATTGCACGGCGGCATTTTGTGGCAGTGTGGGATATTATTGCGCAGTTGTTGCGCGTGGGTTCTACGGGGGCGTTGCAGTTTTTGATTGCCTCGGCAAGTTGGATTTTTCTCACGCGGATTGTTGCCAAATTTGGCAGTGATGCGGTGGCAGGTTATACGATAGCGATTCGAATTATTATGTTTACCACTTTGCCTTCGTGGGGTCTATCCAATGCAGCAGCAACGCTGGTTGGACAGAATTTAGGCGCAAATCAACCCGAACGCGCAGAGACGAGTGTGTGGCGGGCTTCCTTTTTTAATATGCTGTTTCTGTTGACGTTATCTATCGGATTATTTTTTGGTGCGGAGCCGATTGTGCGTATTTTTAATGATTCGGAGACGGTGGTAGAGGCGGGCGTTTTGAGTTTACGTATTTTAAGTGCAGGCTATATTTTTTGGGCGTATGGCATGGTAATTATTCAATCGTTTAATGGCGCGGGCGATACCGTGACACCTACGATTATCAACCTGATTTGTTTCTGGGCATTGGAGATTCCGTTGGGTTATTTGCTGGCAATTACACTCGGCTGGGGCATTGCTGGTGTGACGGCTGCGGTGACGATTAGTGAATCTATCTGGGCGGTAGTTGCCATTATTATTTTTAAACAGGGCAGGTGGAAGAAAGTAAAAATTTAAAGGGAGGATGGGAAGATGGGAGTCACAATCCTCCTATCCTCCCATCTTCCTATCCTCCATAAACATTCCTTCAATCGCTTTTACTCGAAAGGTAAAAATTTGTTCCACTTTATTATTTACAAAAACAGCATCTGCAATCGTGCCAATGAATCCATAAGGAACTTTGTAATGTAGAATATCTGTCATGAGTGTGCCACCATCATGTGCCTCAAAATGATGCTCGTGGTGCCAAAGCGCATAGGGTCCAAAGCGCTGTTCGTCAATGAAATACTTGTGGTCTTTAATATATGTAATTTCTGTAACCCAATCCATTTTAATATTAAAGAAAGGACTTATTTTATATTGAATCATCATACCCTCGTACATCGCTACGCCTTTCAAATCGGTTAAGATTTCAAACGACATATCTTCGGGTGTAACGGCATTGAGATTTTCAGGACGGGAAAAGAAATTCCAAACTTCATCGAGTGGACGTAGAATGTGCTGTTTCCAGATTTTTCGCTTGACTTGCATTTTTATTGTTGTTAGTGGAAGGAAAAACAGCGTGTAGCGTCGAATGTTTAGAATTAAAGGCACATTTACAAGATTGATATACAACATTTTTTAAATTATTTTATTAAAAATCTAAAAAATACCCTCTTTCGGGTAATGCTTCCTTTCTTTCGATGTAATATCTTTGTACGGTGCAAAAATTGTATGCACCAAAGAAAAGCATAAGTCCCTTAAACTGTTTAATCCCATGACTAAGAAACTCTGCATTCCGTTTCATGCCGTTTATGCGTTACTATCTGACGTATTTGACTATTTCAACCGTAAAAGTTGGGTTCCTATTTTGATACCGATACAACGTCGGTAAAAAAATTAGTTTGGCAATAGTGTGACTTTTTGTTACCGCTCTCGTCCAAACTACCAAACTTTCTTTTAGTCAGTATTCAATCGCATATTCCCATGAACGTCGAACGACACAAAAGAGCTTTTAACAATATTCTTCAGCGCTGCTGGTTTATTATAGCTATCTGTACAGCGGCGTTTTATCCTTGTGAGGCACAACATACCAATCCAAAAACACTCAATTCTTGCCAACCTGTTATCAAGGTGGCACATTCAAGCATTAGCTGTTTTGACCTAAAAAATTCCAACAACGTACAATTTCCCACAGTAGAAACACCGTGTGGCGGTGCTATTATTGGTCTTTCGCATGAGGACACTTACTATGAGTTATCGGCTTCTCGTGCGCCGGGTTTTGCCGGGTATTTCGACCTTTCCCGCTGGGAAAAGATAAGTGGTGACGGTGGGGTAGATGTCACCGGAGCTCCCAATTGCATATTAGTTGAAGGGGCTAATATCGCCAACGTCCATGTTGCGCCTCAAAGGGAAACAATTCTTCGAATTGTCGTCCCGGCTGAGGGTTACGTAGCTTTCGACTGGAAAAATATTGGGGGCTCCAATCTTTTAATGGAAGCCATTGTCAATTCCAAAGTATACACAGTGCGAATGAAGGGTTTCTACCGTTCTCCGATGTTGAAAGTAGGCGACACCTTGAGTATTCGTTTCCAAAGTAATGCTGCACTAAATGTACAATTATCCAAATTCGACTTTTATACCAACGCCATTGCAGTGACCGACCGCCGCTGGACGGCTACGCAAGAAGCAGCAAATACATTTAGTTTCAGTCAGTTTATTGTAATCGAGCGTCCGGCTTTAGCAAATATTGTTTTCCCCAGCAATTTGGATGGAAAAAATGCTGCGAATATTGCTGGCGGCGCTTCTACAACTCCTGCTGCTACCGGATTTCCGATGTTGGATGAGGATGGCAATTTAAACACGTTGCAAGACCAACGGGTATTGGACAAAGATGATTGCGGCTTCAACGTCCGCTGGGAAGATAAAGTGACGATGGAAACAAAAGGCTATGTCATTCAGCGCGTCTGGAAAATAGAAGATATTTATAATGGAAACGTGGTAGAACACGCCCAACAAATTCATGCACAAGGCATTATGAACAATACGACTCCTAACAATGATGTAAATACCACAACCACTCGTTCTGATAAAACGATTAAAAACACAAGTAACAAATCGGTTTCTTTTTTAGAAGATACCCCACAAAATGAAAACCGAGAGGAGCCGATAGCGGTCAACTGACGATAGCGCTTTCGCCAAAAATTACCCGATTCGCCCTCGAATGTGTCGTAACCTTTAGCGCAAATAATGAAACACCTCCCAATAATTATCGGGACGGATTGATTGAAACAAAAATAGCAGCATGACTGCTCAAGATATTCAAGATTAGGTTTGTAAAGGGTTTCTCATACAGAAGTGAGGCAGGAGGTCGTAAGACGCTCCTGCTTTTTTTATCCCCGAGCTTCAGTCGCCGCCATACTATCCTACTTCGGCGACTAAAGCTCGCCGATACTATAAACCAACTCTTCCGCCTCAATATGCGAGCACCGAAAATGCCCCAGCGGACAAGTCTTATACCCATGCAAGCCACACGGTTTACAATCCAACTGTCCCTTCGTTTCCACTATCCATGATTTTTCAGATAAAGGGGTAAAACCAAAACGCGGCACGGTCGAGCAAAAAATAGCCGTCACGGGCGCATTCATCGCGGAAGCCATATGAAGCGGCGCCGAGTCATTCACATAATTCATAATTGCTTTTGACATCAGCGCAGCCGATTGTAAAAAACTCAATTGACCGGCAGTGTTGACCCCATTTGGATGTACACTTTGTTGTAAAATGGCTTCACAAGCGGCTTTGTCGGTGGGTCCGCCCAGTAAATATACAGTCCAATCTTGTGGCAATTTTTCCATCAATGCCAACCACCGCTCCGGTGGCAATTGCTTCGTGTACCAAACGGAAGTCGGTGCAATGCAAATGTATTTTTGGTTAATTGGAACAGTTGCAAAATCTTTTTCAGAAGGATATAATTTCGGTCGCTCCCGCTGCGTATCGGTTAAGTGAGCAATCAGCGATAGATTCCGATCAATTTCATGGATGAAGTTTTCATCCGTTCCAAATTGATGTGAGACTTTTCTTGTAAACCCAAATGCCCAAGGATTTTTATCAAATCCAATTCGCTCCTTCGCACCCGATAAAGCCGTGAGCATTCCAGTAGAAAAAAAACGTTGCAAATTGATAACGGCATCATATCGCTCTTGGCGGATTTGACTTAACATTCTAAACAGATTTCGTGTTTTCTGCTTTTTCTTATCCCAAATTATGATTTGATTCAAATGCGGATTATTTTGTAGTAAGCTCTCATTGCCTTTTCGCAACAAAAAATCAATCGCCGTCTCTGAAAACTGTCGGTGCAACTTCTCAACCAATGCTGTTGCCAGAATTACATCGCCAATAAAAGCCGTTTGAATCAATAGAATCTTACGCATAAATAATTTTTCACGCAAAGCCGCAAAGTCGCAAAGCATTTTTCAAGCAACTATGACTTCCCTGCCTTTAAGTATTATTGCAAAATCAAAGAAAAACAAAACTCCAATCAACTACACGCTGATTGGAGTATTTTATAAATTACAATAAGAAGTAATTAATTAAGTCTAATGCCAAAGTCTCCTCCGGAAGGATTTAGGGGTCTATACTGCAAAACTCTCCCCACATCCACACGTCCGCGCCGCATTCGGATTGTTAAAATAAAATCCCTTTCCTTCTAACCCACCAGAAAATTCTAAAGTGGTATTGCAGAGGTATAGGAAACTCTTCAAATCGGTTACTACACGTACTCCGTTGTCGTCAAATATTTGATCATTCGGTTTCTTCTCATTATCAAAATCCATTTGATACGACAATCCCGAACAACCGCCACTCGTGACACTTACGCGCACAAAGAAATCTTCCGACATCGCTTCTCGATGCTTGATTTCTTCTATTTTTTCTTTCGCACTTTCAGCTACAAATAACATCTTTATAGACTTTAGATTTTAGACAATAGACTTTAGACTGACGCTGTAAAGAGTAGTCTGGCAGCTGACATCTACCTATCTGTCATCTCAAATTATGCAGTCGCTACTTCCGCTTCTACACCAACACCAATTCCATTCTTCTGCTGATAATCCTTGATTGCACTTCTAATCGCGTCTTCTGCCAATACGGAGCAGTGAATTTTCACCGGCGGCAACGCCAATTCTTCTACAATCGCCATATTGTCAATGGTCAACGCCTCGTCAATGCTCTTGCCCTTCAACCACTCCGTAGCTAAGGATGAAGAAGCAATCGCAGAACCACAACCAAAGGTTTTAAACTTTGCATCTACAATCATTTGTGTAGTTGGGTCTACTTCAATTTGCAGACGCATCACGTCTCCACATTCCGGCGCACCCACCAAACCCGTACCAACCGTATTTTTGCTTTTATCAAGTGTTCCTACGTTTTTTGGATGCTTGAAATGTTCGAGTACTTTATCTGAATAAGCCATGATATGTTAATTTTTAATGTTTAAGTTTCAATGTTTAATGGATTTTATAAATCCTACTACATAAGGTCAATGGTAAATATCAAATGGTAAATGTCTAATGTTCCGACCAGCTCACACTATTCAAATCAATTCCCTCTTTGTACATTTCCCAAATCGGACTCAAGTCGCGCATGTGGTTAACTCCTTGACTTACAGACTGCAACGCATAATCAATATCGTCTTCCGTTGTGAAACGACCCAAACTGAATCGAATCGAAGAGTGCGCCAAGTCATCTCCTAATCCTAACGCCACGAGCACATAAGAAGGTTCCAAAGAAGCCGACGTACAAGCCGAACCCGAAGATACGGCAATATTTTGATTAAACGTCATCATCAAACCCTCGCCTTCTACGTGTTTGAATGAAATATTTGTTACATGCGGCATTCTATGTGCTTGATTTCCATTAACATACACTTCTTCCAGCATATTTTCAAAACCTGCCTGCAGTTTATCGCGCAATTTGCTCAATCGCTCGGCATCTTGCGCCATTTCATTTTTGGCAATTTCTGCTGCTTTTCCAAATCCTACAATGCCCGGCACATTGAGCGTACCCGACCGCATCCCGCGCTCGTGTCCACCGCCGTCCATCTGCGCCGTCAGCTTTACGCGCGGATTTTTTCGACTTACATACAAAGCGCCCACGCCTTTCGGACCATACATTTTATGTGCCGTAAATGCCATGATATGAACGCCCACTTCCTTCGGATGCACCGGAATTTTGCCTACCGCCTGCGTTGCGTCACTCATAAATAAGATACCATGCGTTGCGCAAATATCGCCAATCGCTTTCATATCCTGAATCACACCCGTCTCATTGTTCGCCCACATGAGCGACACCAAAATCGTCGTCGGTTTAATAGCTGCTTCTAAATCCGCCAGATTAATCAAGCCGTCTTCCTGCACATCCAAATACGTGACTTCCGCACCCAAATTTTCCAAGTGGTCGCAAGTATCCAATACTGCTTTGTGTTCCGTCTTCGCCGTAATGATATGATTTCCTTTGCGGCGATACATTTCAAAAACACCTTTAATTCCTAAATTATCGCCTTCCGTAGCACCAGAGGTAAAGATAATTTCTTTGGAATCCACGTCAAGCAAGTTCGCTACTTGCTCACGCGCATAATCCACTGCCTCTTCCGCCAACCAACCAAACGGGTGACTCCGACTTGCGGCATTGCCGGGGATTTCATAAAAATAAGGCAACATCGTTTCCACCACGCGCGGGTCCACAGGCGTTGTCGAATTGTTATCTAAGTATATTAATCGCTTCTTTTCCATCGTTTATTTAGATTTAGTCTAATCATTTCAGTTTACAAAGATAACACAATTTGCAAATGATTGTTTTGGAAAGTTTAACTTTGCTGTAATTTTAATTTTGCTTCCAAATGACCCTTTACAATGAGCGAAGATGCGTACTTATTTCAAGAATTTTCTCCGGTCACCAAAGCCGAGTGGCTTGCCAAAATTGAGCGCGATCTGAAAGGCAAGCCTTTGTCTGACCTCCAATTTCAATTGGAAGAAAATATTACACTCGACCCGTTTTATCACTCCGATGATTTTACAGAAAATTATAAATCGCTTGACTTTGGCAAATCCAACAATACTTGGCAAATTGGAGAATACATAGAAGAATATGATATAAAAGCCAATAATACTAAAGCCCTCGAAGCGCTAAATGGCGGCGCGAATGCTCTTCTTTTTTATGTAGAAAATGATTTATCGGAGGAAGAATTCACCCAATTATTTAGCAATATTAATTTAGAATATATTTCCACTAATTTCAAACAAGCTGCGCCAGACAGAAATCCATCCCAGTTTTTAAAGCATTTTTATAACTTTCTAAAATCTAATCATAAAAATCCAACAATTGTTCAAGGTTCTTTTAATTTTAATAATTCAACAGGTGATTGGGAAAAACTTCCGCTCAAAGAATTGGCAAAAGCTGTTCAATTTTATAATCAAATCATGCCCAATTTTCGGCTGATTGAAGTGGACGCAATTGGTTTCCATTACAGTATCACAGAGGAAGCCAGCACCGAATTAGCATACACCGTCGCTCAAGGCAATACTTATTTAGCTGGTTTGTCTGAATTTGATATTAGTCCAGCCATCACCAATCATCATTTACATTTTTCCCTTGCTATCGGCACGAGTTATTTTATAGAAACCGCTAAACTGCGTGCACTTAAACTGCTGTGGGCGAATGTGTTAGACGCATATAAAGTGCCAATAGAAATGCCGTTAATTGAAGTTCATTTCGACCCGAAATCACAAGATATAAATTCAAATACGAATATGATTCGCGCTGCCACGCAAGCTCTGTCCGCTGTAATTGGTGGAGCAGACCGTTTGTATGTACTGGATTCTAATGCTGCTTTGGACGAAAACAGCACGCCTTTCACGCGCCGCATCGCCCGCAACGTGCAGCATTTATTACAATTAGAAAGTTATATGGATAAAGTAATTGACCCATCCGCAGGAAGTTATTACATCGAAAAATTGACGGATAAATTGGCAGAAGAAGCTTGGACAAAATTTCAGAAAATTGAAAAAAATGGAGGCTACTTAAAAGTTTAAAGTTTCTCGAACCCTCCGTCTCAACCTTTCAAAAAATCAATATTCCGTTTCAACCCCGGGAATTTCGTGCGCTTCACCGCTGAATCCTTAAACACTTTTTGAAATACTTCTTCGGTAATATCGAGCCAATCCTGCTTTTTCATTTGTAATAAATCGGGATGCGGTTCAAAAGCTGGCTCGGTATGCGGTTTGGAAAAACGATTCCATGGACACACTTCTTGACAAATATCACAGCCAAACATCCAATTTTCAAATTTATCTTTATAATCTTCAGGAATGGCTTCTTTCAATTCTATTGTAAAATAAGAAATACATTTACTACCGTCTACTAAATAACCTTGCGGAGAAATCGCTTCCGTCGGACAAGCGTCTATGCAGCGCGTACAAGTGCCGCAGTAGTCGCGCATCGGATGGTCATACTCTAATTCTAAATCTATAATCAATTCTGCCAGAAAGAAATACGAGCCTTTTTTCGGGTGAATGAGTAACGTGTTTTTACCCGTCCAACCTGTCCCTGCCCGGCTCGCCCAATCTCGTTCCAACACTGGCGCAGAATCCACAAAACAACGCCCATTTACTTCGCCGATATTTTCGCGAATAAAATGTAATAATTCTTTTAACTTTTCTTTGATTACAAAATGATAATCTTTGCCGTATGCATATTTAGAAATTTTTGGTGCTTCTGTATCAATTTGTTCTTGATCGGTGTAATAATTATAGGTCAAACAAATCACGGATTTCGCACCTGCTACGAGTTTCGTTGGGTCTACCCGCAAGTCAAAATGATTTTCCATGTATTGCATCTTGCCGTGCAAACCTTTTGTGAGCCATGTTTCTAAATGACGTGCCTCTTCGTCCATGTGTTCCGCCTTGGCAAAACCGATGGTTTCGAAGCCGAGGCGCTGCGCCTCTTGTGTAATTAATTTCGTATTATTTTGCACATTCAACTTCACGTTACATCAACTGTTTTTATTGCTACAATAATAACCTTTTCAATCCGTAAATCAATATGCACACCGAATATAGAAATGATAAAATATTTTTTTTGAATATAAAAAATGAAGGTTTTAGTTTATTTTCGCAGCACTTCTCTTCACCAAATGCTATTCAAAACTATGAACTTCCGAAAAGAAAAAGACAGCATCGGCTACATTGACGTACCGGCAGAGCGATATTGGGCGGCGCAGACCCAACGCTCTATGGAAAATTTCAAGATTGGCGGACATCGAATGCCGATTGAAATTGTTCGCGCATTTGCCATTTTGAAAAAAGCAGCAGCGCGGGCGAATGAAGAATTGGGCTTTCTGTCAAAAGAAAAGGCGAATTTAATTGCGCAGGTGTGTGATGAAATTCTCGATGGTAAGTTGGATGATGAATTTCCGCTCGTGGTGTGGCAGACCGGCTCCGGTACACAGAGCAACATGAATGTAAATGAGGTTATTGCCAATCGCGGACACGTTTTGCAGGGTGGAAATCTATTAGATGAAAAGAAATTTTTGCATCCGAATGATGATGTGAATATGTCTCAATCGTCCAACGATACTTTCCCGACGGCGATGCACATTGCAGCTTATACAGCAATTGAAGAAGTGACGATTCCGGGTATGGTGACCTTACGAAATACCTTGCAACAAAAGTCGCAAGCGTTTATGGATATTGTAAAAATCGGTCGCACGCACTTCATGGATGCAACGCCGCTTACATTGGGTCAGGAGTTTTCGGGCTATGTAGCACAGTTAAATCATGGCTTGCGAGCGATTAATTACTCGTTGCATCACTTAGCAGAGCTTGCGCTCGGCGGCTCGGCAGTAGGCACAGGCTTGAATGTCCCAGAAGGTTATGCGGAATTAGTAGCGGAAAAAATTGCAGAATTTACAGGCTATCGCTTCCTTACAGCGCCCAATAAATTTGAGTCACTCGCGGCACATGACGGCGTGGTGGAGGCGCACGGCGCATTAAAAACCGTCGCTTGTTCCTTGATGAAAATTGCAAACGACGTGCGGATGTTGTCGTCCGGTCCGCGCAGTGGAATTGGTGAAATTATCATTCCAGCCAACGAACCCGGCTCGTCTATTATGCCTGGCAAGGTAAATCCCACCCAATCAGAAGCGATGACAATGGCAATGGCGCAAGTGTTAGGAAATGATGTGGCAGTCAATATTGGCGGCATGAGCGGTCATTTTGAATTGAATGTTTTTAAACCGATGATGATATTTAATTTCCTGATGTCAGCGCGTTTGATTGGCGATTGTTGTGTGAGTTTTAATGAGCATTGTGCGGTTGGAATCGAACCGAATCACAGTCGAATTAAAGAATTGATGGAAAAATCGCTCATGCTGGTCACCGCTTTGAATACACACATCGGCTATGATAATGCTGCAAAAATTGCAAAAAAAGCCCACGCAGAAGATAAAACCTTGAAGGAAACTGCGATTGAATTGGGTTTGTTGACAAGCGAGCAATTTGATGAGTGGGTGAAGCCGGAGGAGATGATTGGGGTGCTGAAGAAAG
>CAZJXN010000107.1:0-4069 GCA_964549655.1 uncultured Saprospiraceae bacterium | reverse complement strand
TACTTCTACACTGCCCGCATAATTTAATTATATAATTGGAAAGGATTATATAAATTTCAACAATAAGTATTATCTTCGTATCAAACCCCTGAAATAATGAAACCCCGTTCAAACGCAACGCTTTTTCTACTCCTTAGCTGGCTGTTTTGCCAAAGTGCGCAGGCGAATGATACCATTGTTATAGACCGATATTTCGATTTTGTGGCAGCTACCAATCGTTGTGAGTGGTTTTATGATAAATACCGGCATTGGCAGGCGAGTACCTTGGATGATAGCGCTCTAATCTGGCAAGCGCACGATGCCGATTTCTTTAATATTCAAGACCAAGGCAGGTATTGGCTACGATTCAGTGTTTACAATCAAGACAGCATTCCATTGTATTTGCACTTGGGGCCTGGTTCGGCGGACGTGTATCGAATGCAGCTATACGTGGTGTCTTCATTGAATACTGATTCTTCCATAGTTACTGGTAGTGATTTTCCAGTATCGCAGCGCCCTTTGAAAAACGCAGATTTGTGTTTTCGAGCGTTATTTCGTCCGCAACAGTATTACACTTGCTATATCTACCTCGAACGCGCCGCTACGCCCGTGCAAACTACTTTGATTTTGTACAACCCTCTTGCTGCGACTCATACGCACCAAGGCAGAATATATCTTTATCACAGTGGTTTTACAGTAGGTGTAGCTGCCCTTTATGGCATCATAGCTATATTGATATTGTTCTTTTTTCCACAGACCTTACACGTGGGCTATGCCCTATACACACTGGGTGGCTTAGGTTATTTGACGGCTTCTCTTGGTGTGGGCATTGAGATATTATGGAGTGAATATCCTTATTTTGGGGCATTCTCAGAGGAGTTTTTTGCGATGCTTCTATCGATTGGACTACTTATCATGTCGCGGGTGGTATTACAAACCCCAATTCGTTATAAATATATCAACAAACTCTTAACCCTTACTATCATTATAGGTATTTTATACACTTTGGTGGGCGGTTGGCGCTATGCGTTCCCCTTATTGATGATGACATATAGCAGTTTGATAGCAGCTATTGCTTTACTATTGGCGTTAATCGCGATTACCGTGCTTTGTTTTTGCAATTATTATCGATATAAAGAAGTAGAAAGCCTTTGGTTTTTTACCGTTTTTGGCTTTGTTATTATATTTGCTATTACCATGTTACTTACCCAAAGTGGGATTATACCACGTACTCAATTTATCAATGGCATCATGCCACATCTCGTTATTTTGGTGGAAGCAACACTGGCTACTTTATTCGTTGTCAATCGTATCAAAAATCAGTTATTGGCACGGCAACAACGAGAATTGGCTTTGCAACTCCAACGTCAGCGCGAGTTGGAGCGCATCTCTCACGACCTGCACGATGAAGTTGGCTCTACGCTCAGCAGTATTTCCATTCTGGGCGATGCCACATTACAAAATTCACAACCAGGAGTGGGTCAAAATCGCCTGGCGACTATCAGCATGCGCGCCCGCGAGGTGATGGACACCATGAGCGACATCGTGTGGAGTGTGAATCCGAAAAATGATGATTTTGGCTCGATTATGTTGCGGATGCGCGAATTTGCCGTAGAGGTGCTGGAAGCCGAAGACATTGCGCTGTATTTTACAAGCGATTCGACACTCGAAAACTTGCAACTGCCGATGGAACAGCGTAAAGATTTATACTTGATTTTCAAAGAAGCCATCAACAACGCCGCCAAATACGCTCAAGCGCAAAACGTGTGGATTCATTTTTCAAAAAACCAGCAAGCAATTCAGTTAGAAATCCGCGATGATGGCGTTGGTTTTGATATAAATTGCTCCACATCCGGCAATGGCTTGCGCAATATGCAGGTGCGAGCGAAGCGGCTGGGGGGAAATTTTGTGATAAATAGTAAAATAAAAGAAGGAACGAGCTTGACTTTGTCCTTTCGTGTCACATCATGATGCGATGGCGCGATTGTTAATAATTTTGCAATTTACACCCCAAAACGAGTTATGCCCATTAAAATATCCCTATATGAAGATAATACTGCCCTGCGGGAAGCACTGGAAATATTGATAAAGGGTATTCACAATTATCAGTTGGTAGGTGCGTATGGTGATTGCCTGCAAATTGAAAAGCACCTGAAAACCCGCGAAGCCGATGTCATTCTCATGGATATTGACCTGCCGGGGCGCAGCGGTATTGAAGCGGCGCATATTGTAAAAAAATTATCGCCTGCGACTGAAGTGCTCATGCTCACCGTTTTTGATGAAGACGACAAAGTTTTTCAAGCGATTTGCGCCGGTGCCAGCGGCTACCTCCTCAAAAAAACGCCGCCCTCCAAAATTCTGGAAGCCATCGAAGAAGTGTATAACGGCGGTGCGCCCATGACGCCTGCCATTGCTCGAAAAGTTTTAAAACTTTTTCCCAAAACGCCCGCCGTAAACGCCGAACTCGACAAACTCACGCCCCGCGAGCAGGAAGTGCTGCAAAACCTCGCCAAAGGCAATAGCTACAAAATGGTCGCCGCCGAACTCGACATCAGCATTGATACGGTGCGCACGTACATCAAGCGTATTTATGAGAAGCTACACGTGCATTCGGTGGCAGAAGCGATTCATAAAGCGTTTTTGAAAGGATAATGAAGCTTTAATTTTTCGGAGGGCGCGTTCCGGTAAGGATGTCTATGAAATCAGCAGCAGAAATAACGGATACACGGGGGAATGGAATATCTTTTAACACCTTGAAATGACGGTCTTCCGTGACAATAAAATCAGCATTTGCAGCAATGGCACAGTCCACAAACTTATTATCATCGGGGTCATCGCTAATTAAATTCCAAGAGAAGTATTTTAAAACACGATAGATATCAGGAGAATTTTCAAGCGCTTTCAACGTGTTTTCTGTAACGTTTGGGCGTAGATTATATTTTTCTTGCAATTTCTCTGCATATTCATCCAATATATCTGTGGTGATGCAAAGCTCGAACCTTCCATTTAAAAAAGCATCGAAAATAGGATAATACGGTGTGCCGAAAGGAATAGAAACTAACAACACATTGGTGTCTAAAACTACCCTCACTGCTGAATATTTTTATAAAGCGTACGCATATTTTCCTCCAGCAATTGCTGGGCATTATAGCCTTTTTCTTCCCACACTTCTTGCGCCTCCGCGCTGGCTTTATCCGCAAAATATCGAGCAATCATCCGCTGAATAGCTTTTAAGTCTTCCTCCGAAATACCATCGGCATAAAGCCGTAATAGCTGAAGTTGCAAATTACTGAGCGGAAAAGAAAGTGGGGCGACCTTTGATTCTTGTGCTTGCATTCCGAATTTTTTTTGTATCCAAATATACCACTTTTGAAGGTTTGATACAAGTTTTTGACAGCAAAAGCCTTATTATTTACAAAAAACTGCACGTACACTCCGTAGCAGAGGCGATTCACAAGGCGTTTTTGAGGTAAAATCCAGCATTTGTACCAAAAAATGGCTATTTTTGTTTTGTAAAGAATAATTACGGTATAAAAACGAGATTACCATGCTGCGTCCGCTCAATGCTTATGATGAAATAGTACACCTCATGGTCTCCAGTATAGACCCAGAGCGGCTGATAGCGTATGATATTCCGGTGTATTTGATAGACAGATACCAAATTTTAGTAGAAAAAGAGAAGGCTGAAGCTATAACCATAGAAGAAAAAAGCGAGCTGGATAGCCTGTTGATGATCAACCACGTCATCAGTTTAGCCAAATTAATGGCAATAAAGAAACTCGCTGCTGCATGAGTTATATTTCTAATGCCTTTCGATTAATTGTTGCACATCGGGCTACTTTTCGCTGCGAATATTGTCGAATACCAGATTTAGGATTTGCATTTCCCTTTCAAGTTGACCACATCCGGTCGCTTAAACATAACGGAGCTACGGTTTTGTCAAATTTGGCTTATTGTTGCCCGGATTGCAACCGGTACAAGGGTACTGACTTAGGCTCTTATTTAGACGATGAAACTACGCTGATTCGTTTTTTCAATCCTCGTACCGATAGTTGGGAAGCGCATTTCACGGTAGAAAACGGTATTCTAT
>CAZJXN010000106.1:0-18360 GCA_964549655.1 uncultured Saprospiraceae bacterium | reverse complement strand
TAATAAACTGCTTACATTTTGAATTTTGGAACAATTATAAAATGAAAGATACCACTACCATTATTTACGGTCGCCATCCGATAGTGGATGCGATTCAAGCCGGTCAAACGATTGATAAAATCTTGTTGCAACAAGGGACGCGCGGCGAGTTAGAAAAAGAAATTCGACATTTGAGTAAAGAATATGGCATTCCGTTGCAATATGTACCTAAGGAAAAACTGAGCCAAATCACGAAAGGCAATCATCAAGGCATTGTAGGTTTCATTTCACTGGTACAATATTACTTGTTGGAAGATGTGCTGCCGGGCATTTTTGAAAAGTCGGAAACGCCTTTAATTTTATTGTTGGATGGCGTGACGGACGTGCGAAATTTTGGCGCGATTGCTCGCTCGGCAGAAATTGCAGGCGTACAAACGATTGTAGTTCCTCTGAAAGGGAGCGCACTCATCAATGCGGATGCGATGAAAACGTCTGCCGGTGCCTTGGCAAAAATTCCAGTGTGTCGAGAGAGTAGTTTGGCAAAAGCGATTGACTATTTGAAATTGTCGGGTATTCGAATTTTTGCCAGTGATTTGAAAGCTGAAAAAATGGTGTACGACTTAGATTTCAAACAGCCGATAGCAATTTTAATTGGTTCGGAAGGGGAAGGCATTAATGCAGCTTTATTGCGGCAAGCCGATGAGGTATTTAAAATTCCACAAGTCGGTACGACGGATTCGTTTAACGTGTCAGTAGCAACGGGGATTATTTTATATGAAGCGATGCGGCAGCGTATTTCGTAACGCATCGTAGCCCAGCCTTTAGGCTGACCTCGTAAAACAGGCTTCAAGCCTGTCTGCACAAGAACAGCCTAAAACCTACGCAACAAAAAAACTCCCGGCACAAAAGCACACGGGAGGTAATAATCAAAAAACAGCAGGATAATTTCTTTTTTACATGTGGCGCACTTCAAAAGTGCGCCACATGTATGCTCAACTATAAATCATCATATACGCGCCAGCCGGGTCTTGAATCAAGCAATAATGCTGTTCGCCCATTTTCCGTTTCTCCCCAATTATATTGCCACCCAAATTTTTACATTTTTCGATACTTGCATCCAAATTTTCTACCATGACATATATCAACCACTGCGGTGGAATGTACGCATTGGAGCCACGCGCATGACAGATACCAGTAGCACCCTCGCCTCCCTTAGGCACTTTCATCACGTAATCGTCGTACTCGCCCATACTTAGCGGTTGTTTCTCCCAACCAACTACTGCTGCGTAAAAATCACTCACCTCGTCTGCATTTTCCACGGTGAGGTCAAACCACATCGGCTTGCCAAGTTTAGGTGTATCCATAAAAAATGGGTTTAAAGTTGGATTTTAATTGCAATAAAGTAACTGTGAATAATTGAACGTCTTCAATTTTCAAACAAAAGCCAAATCCTTGTTTCTACAAAAATGCTTATAAATCGCTGATGCGCCGAATGACTTGATAAATACGAGTGTATTCGTTTACTTCTTCTTTAAACGGCTCGTGTTCTAAGTGATTAGCAGAAATCAAATTCAGATGGGTGACTCTTCCTTTGCGGTCGGTCAGGCGTTGCACATATTTCACCCACACTTTGCCGTTGTTTTTTACAGCATATATCTTGTTGTCTTTCAACTCGTTATTGCCACCTATTTCTCGGCAAATAACGATGTCTCCATTTTGAATGACCGGTTCCATACTATTTCCATTGATGGGAAATGCGACCATAGAGCCGCCCGACAAACCTGGAATGTTGAAATATTCGCGGTCTTCCACTTGAAAACCACCCACATCTACAGCGGTACCAGCAAATGCTTCTGTAGAGGTAAACATAATATTGCCTTCGCCAAAAGTGATGCCCATATCGGTCGCTCGTTCCATAGAAGGCAAGTCAAAACCAAATGGGGTACCAAAACCATCAATTAGATAAGCTTCATTAATGCCAAACTCGCGGCAGAGAATACGCGCCTGACTGTAATCAATACAACGTTTATCGGAAGGATTCAAATAGGCGCGCACGATGTGTCCATACGCACGATTACCGAGAATTTTCTCTGCAAAATCCCCCATGCCTTTTCCACTTCGGTCATTTTTAACGATGACACCGCGTTCTTCCAGCAGGGTAAATATTTTGATAAAACGTTCATTTAATTGTAGTCTGTCTTCGCGTATCATAAGTTAAGTAGCATTTTCTGTTTAAAACAAAAGTAACTGTTTTGGTTCTGCAAATTAAAACAAAAAATTGCATTAAACAAATTATTGGAAACGTTTTTTTCTAAAAAAATTCGTGGTGATTGTAATATGTTTAGAAGTGCCTCATTTTCAAGGATAAAAAAAGCTCGCCTGAACGGATCAAACGAGCTTTTTTGCTGGTGCCAAAATTTTCACTAATATCCTATCCAAAAATTATCGTATCAATTCCGTTAGCCTTTCCGCCAAAATATCAATCTCTTCCTCCGTATTATAATAATGTGGCGACACACGCAGTGCCCAGTCCACGCCTTTCTCTCCAAAATCTATTTGCGCGCCCGTGCGGATAGCAATAGAAGTATTGATTTTGAACTCCTGTAATTTTGTTTTCAAAGCAGCGGGTTGCCAGCCGTCCACGGCGTAAGTTGTGATACCGCAGCGTTCTTTGCCTTTGTCTAAATTTTTAATACCGGAAATGGCACTCAACTTTTCTCGACACAAATCTGCCAACTGTTTTACATGGGTTTCAATTTGCGGCAAGCCGATATTCAACGCATATTCCACACAAGCTTTACTGCCGAGCATCAGCGCGTGCGGACGCTCCCACAACTCAAACCGACGCGCATCCGAACGAATTTCGTACCCATCTGGCGAAGTCCACGTCGCACTCAATAAATCTACAAAAATGGGTTCCAAACCTGCCTCCAACGCTTTATCAGAAACATACAAAAAGCCCGCCCCACGCGGTCCACGCAAGAATTTTCGGAACGTCGCGCTCAAAAAATCACAATGAATCTGTTGCACATCCAGCGGCATTTGTCCGGCAGACTGGCACGCGTCCACGAGATACCAAATATTTTCTGCTTTGCAAATTTTACCAATTTCCGCCACTGGCTGCACCAAACCAGAACTGGTCGGCACGTGCGTGACCGCCACCACTTTCGGATGATATTTTTGAATCAAATCCTTCATAGAATCAACATCCACGCCGCCTTCTGGCACATCTTCGGCTCGAATTAATTGTATGCCAAAGCGTTTTTGCAATTCCAGAAAAGCAATTTGATTGGAAGCGTAATCGTTATTGGTCGTCAAAATCACGTCGCCTTTTTCAAAAGAAATGGCAGATAAAGCGCGATTGTAAGAATCCGTAGCACTAGCAGTGTAAGCGATATTTCGAGCTTGACAATTCAATAAGTGCGCCATTACCGTATAAAATGTATTTATTTCGGCGTGTGCGGCAGCTTCGGCTTCATAGCCGCCCATTTCGATTTCGAGTTGCAAATGTTTTTGAATAGCGTCCATCACGGGCTGCGGCGCGAAGGCGGCACCAGCGTTATTGAAATGAGTGCGATATGGTACGCCGGGCGTTTCGGAGCGGTAGTGTTGAATGAGTTCGGGTGTCATGTTTTTTGTATAACGTTTTATTTAAGTGGTGAGCGGTCTGGCATCTGATGTCCGGCATCTTTTTTGTTTTTTGTTCGCTTAGGTCGTGCACTTAGTTCTTAATTGGAACGCGGATGACGCGGATTGAGCGGATTTTAGCGGATTTTCCCCCTTTTTATGATGCTCCTAGCATTTTTTAACCGCAGAGGGCGCAAAGTTTTTCGCAGTGGATGCAGCGTTCACACTAAATCAGATTCATCACAAAAATCAAATAAATCATAGTTCAGACAATAAGCAACGAGCGAAATATTCCAATATCACAATATCGCGCAGCAAATATCCCTACACCATCGTCTCCTCCGCCCGCCGCTTCGCCATTTCCTCCTTTATTTTACGCCAATCGTTACCCATGATTTTATTCATTCCTTTGTCTACCACATAGTGCCGAGCGATATTCCACAAGCCTTTCGCCCGCCGCACATACGATTCATTGGCACGCAAAGACATCGAGTAGCCGCCATCCGTATATTCGATGTAATGCCAATACCCGCTGGGCATGAATACCGTTTCTCCCGGCTCGAGCATCGTTTCGTAGCCCTGCACCTTGTGCAAAGCGGGAAATTTTTTATAATCCGGATTATTTACATCAATATAACTTGCCACCGTGAACGGATGTTGATAAATAGATTTCGACTCTTGCGGCGGAAAAAGCACGACACGCTTGCGTCCATGAATCTGATTCAAAAAAACATGTGACAAGTCAATATCATAATGCAATGCCACTTTGGACGTTTGACCTCCAAAAAACATAAACGGAAATTCTTTGATAAAGCCGTCCATAATCGTTGGAATCGAAAAGTCTTCAGTCAACTCCGGCGCATGGCGAAAAATATTGTATAAAAAAAGGCGCAAATCCGTAGGTCCTTTTTCTAACTTTTCCAAATACTCGCGCAGCGGAATCACCATATCGGGCGTCATATAACCTTTGCCGGGCTTCGAATAATTATTGGAGACGACAGGCACGATGAGATGCCCATATTTTTCTTTAAAAAACTCGATGGACCATTTTGTTTTGGCGGGCCACACGTCAATCAAGTCTGTGAAAACCACCGGTTTGGCAGGTTTTAAATATTCTTCTGCAAATGCTTCGCGTGTCAATCCCGTGCGTTTGTCTATAGGCTGCAATGTGAGCATACCGGCCATAATTTTTTGATTGTCAATAGATAGTTGAAAAAATGCTACCTTGTTTTAGGAAGCGTACTCCCTAACGTTAGGCATAAGTAATTCGACTTAAATAATTGCCGCATCCAAAATAGATGCTTTATTTGATTGTCAGTTTCATGTTATGGTCAATGGTCAATTATAAATAGTCAATCACTTAGATGACTGATTTAAAACATTTTACGAGAATTAAATATGCAAAGATAGCAGAATTGCCATTCTATACTACTGCTGCTTGGGTTAAAATATTTTTAATCTATTTCAACAATTAGCAAAATATTTATAAAACGATAACTTTTTAAATGACACCTTCGCATAACTTCCTTAAATAAAAGATTACTTTTTCCGCCAGATAACCCTATTTTTGTAGACGTGAAATGTGAAATGGTATTTGTGAAACGGGAAACGCGATTTGTAGAACAAGCTTTTATCTAAACATTGGCTTTGTTATAAGAATCAGCGCTTGCGAATCACAAATTACGGTTTTTAATCACCCATCACCCAATCACCCATCACCAGTGTTGCATGGCAAAGAAGAAAAAAAACCTCAAACAACTCTCCCTGAAAATGGGGCTGAACGACGAGCGCATCCCGAAGTTAGGTGGTGTGGTGCTGCTGTTTTTTGCCCTGTATTTATTTATTGCATTTTTTTCGTATCTGTTTACGTGGTACATTGACCAAGACAAGGTGCTGCGTTTTTCGTGGAATCAACTACTGGCAAGTGAGTTTGAAATGGCAAACTGGCTCGGTCGCCTCGGTGCCGTCGTGTCCAATAGCTTTTTTTACTGGGGTTTCGGACTGCCATCTTTTCTTTTTGTGTATATTTTGGTGCAATTGGGTTTGGGCATGGTTTTTCGTACGCCTTTGCGCACCTATACGCATCGCCTGCGCTCGGCGTTGCTTTGGACGCTTTTTTTGTCCGTTTTGTTAGAATTTATTTTCGGTAGTTTTGGTTTTCCCTGGGGCGGCGCTTTTGGCGAAGCCGTGAGCCAGTGGGTTATCCGTTTTGTAGGAACACTTGGGTTAGTTGTACTCATTATCGCAGCCTTAGCGGCAATGATTGTGTGGACGTTCAATCCGAATTTCCGAGAAATGACGGTTCAACAAGCGTTTGAAGAGACGCGCAATTATCTATTCGACTGGCTAAATGGTCGTTTACCTTGGCGGCAAAAACGTAGACCTATCAATACACCAATCCCCGCACTCAGTAGCGGCACGAATGGAAAAACTGCTCCGGTTAGAAATATTCCAGCCTTACAACCTAATGGAGACGGCGAACTTGTATTAGATAAAGCGGCACAACTCGCACTCAATCTTGCAGAAAAACGTCCTGTAAGCCCCCTCAAAGCTGGAGAAGCCGAACTTGAAATCGAAGAACGGGTGATGGAAGAAGTAAGCATTCCTGATTTGGAAACCCTCTCTCGCTCTACCATTCCAACACAAGCCAGTGCACTCACAGAAGAAAATCAAGACCACAGTGAGCCGTATGACCCGACCTTAGAATTATCTTCCTACGAGCATCCGATTTTGCAATTACTGCCAGATTATGACGAGGAAAAGTTTGAAATAGACCGCGAAGAACTCGAAGCGAACAAAGACCAAATCATTGAAACACTTTTAAATTATAAAATAGAAATCACCAAAATCCGCGCCACCATTGGTCCGACGGTTACTTTGTATGAAATTATTCCCGCGGCGGGTGTTCGCGTTTCCAGAATTAAAAATTTGGAAGACGACATTGCGTTGAGTTTGGCGGCGCTCGGCATTCGCATCATTGCGCCCATTCCTGGCAAGGGCACGATTGGTATTGAAGTGCCAAATAAACGCAAGCAAATTGTGTCCATGAAAGAAGTGCTTATCTCGCCTAAATTCAAACAAGCGAAAATGGATTTGCCAATCGCATTGGGAAAAACAATTTCCAACGAAGTTTTTGTAGCCGATTTAGCGAAAATGCCGCACTTGCTCATCGCGGGTGCCACGGGTCAAGGTAAATCGGTGGGTATCAATGCGATTTTAATGTCCTTGTTGTATAAAAAACATCCGTCGCAACTCAAATTGGTGATGATAGACCCGAAAAAGGTAGAATTGTCGCCGTATAGCAAAATTGAAAATCACTTTCTCGCTTTCCTGCCTGGACAAGACGAACCGATTACGACAGAGACGAGTAAGGTCGTCCACACCTTGAATTCACTTTGTATTGAGATGGACCAGCGCTATGACTTGTTGAAAAAAGCCTCCGTCCGAAATATTCGAGAGTACAATGAAAAATTTGTACAACGCACCCTCAATCCGCTCAAAGGACATCGCTTCTTGCCATTTATTGTATTGATTATTGATGAATTTGCTGACTTGATTATGACCGCTGGAAAAGAAGTGGAATTACCCATTGGTCGCCTTGCGCAACTTGCTCGTGCCGTTGGGATTCACTTGATTATTGCCACACAGCGTCCGTCGGTGAATATTATCACAGGTGTCATCAAAGCCAACTTCCCGGCGCGTATCGCGTACAAAGTTTCTTCCAAAGTGGACTCGCGTACCATCCTCGATGCGGGTGGTGCCGAGCAATTGATTGGTCGCGGCGACATGCTCCTCTCGGTTGGCGGCGACATGGTGCGCTTGCAATCTGCTTTCGTAGACACGCCCGAAGTGGAAAAAGTCATTGATTTTATTAGCAATCAGCGCGGTTATCCAGAACCTTATTTGCTGCCAGAATTCCATAGCGATGAGGAAATGCAAGGCGTTACTTCCTTGAAATATACTGATTTAGATGAAATGTTTGAAGACGCCGCTCGCTTGATTGTACAAAATCAACACGGTTCTACCTCTATGATTCAACGTCGTATGAAACTCGGTTACAATCGCGCGGGTCGCATCATGGACCAATTAGAAGCGATGGGCATTGTAGGTCCGAGCGAGGGCAGTAAAGTACGCGAAGTTTTAATTTTTGACGAAGTAGAATTAGAGCGATATTTGAATGATTTGCGGAACCGCAAGTAGCACAGCGTTTACGCTGCACTCGTTCCACAGGCTTCAGCCTGAAAACATTAATAAAATAACAGCATGACCGCCGAACAACATTTAAAAGAAGAAATTAAAACGCGCATCGAATACATTCCCGTTGAGCGCTTGAGTGATGTATTGGAATTTATCAGAAACATAGAAGTAAACCCAGAAGTAAATGAAATTTTAAGTTATGCGGGTATTTTAGAAGAGGTAGACCAAGATATATTTGATGAATGGACGATTCGTTTGCACGAAAGTAGAATTTTACAAAGTCGGCAACTATATTGATTATGAAAGAATCGTTATCGGATACTCATATACTCTCTTACTTTTTAAAAGGAGACAAAGCGGTTGAAGAGAAAGTAAAAATTTATCTGAATCTCCACGGTAGAATTACTATTTCTAACCTTACCTATTATGAAATTTTAAGCGGCTTAGAGTACAAAGAAGCTTATAAGCAAATTCAAAAGTTTGAACAGTTTATGCAAAAGTGCACTATTTTAAACCTCACCTTTACATCTCTAAAAATTTCAGCTAAAACATTTGGCGATTTAAAACGAAAAGGAATAACGATAGGAACTGCCGACCTGCTGATTACGGGAATAGCCATCGAACATCAATTACAGCTTATCACCAATAATGAACCAATTCAAGGTTTGGAAATAGATAATTGGAAAAAAGAATTATAATTTTCATCTAAATAAAACCCACTCCTTCATGAAAAAATCACTCTTCTTTATTCTAATTCTATTCATTACTTTCTACAGTTGCAAAAAGTCAGCACAACCAACCGACAAAGCCAGCGACGTAAAGCAGTACACCATCGAGCAGTTTATGAACAATGTGAACTACAGCGGCGGCTCGTTTTCGCAGGATGACAGCAAAGTGTTGGTGAACAGCAACAAGTCCGGCATTTTTAATGCGTATGAAATTCCTGTCGGCGGCGGCGAACCGAAAGCACTGACCAACTCGACCGGCTCTTCCGTTTTTGCGATTTCTTACTTCCCGAAGGATGACCGCATTTTGTACCAACAAGATGATAATGGCAACGAAATCAGTCACTTATTCGTACGCAACACGGATGGCAGTTCCGCAGCACTCACGCCGGACTCTGCTGCACGCGCTGATTTTTATAACTGGTCGAGCGACCGCAC
Source organism: uncultured Saprospiraceae bacterium (assembly GCA_964549655.1). Classification (GTDB taxonomy): domain Bacteria; phylum Bacteroidota; class Bacteroidia; order Chitinophagales; family Saprospiraceae; genus JADJNW01. The sequence goes on along the minus strand of CAZJXN010000106.1, from coordinate 9,394 downwards.
GAGTTTCTTTTATGGCTACAACAAGCGCAATCCAGCGATGATGGATGTATTTGAAATGGACATCACGACGCTGAAATCAAAGTTGGTCTATGAAATGAAAGAGGCGATGGATTTCAACGGCATCTCACCGGATAAAAAATATGTAGTACTCGGCAAATCCATTACAACCAGCGATAATGATTTGTATTTATATGATATTCCGATGAAAAAAATGACGAAGATTTCTCAAAATCAAGGTCAACATAGCTTGGCAGATTTTAGTCCCGATGGAAAATCTTTATATTATTTGACAGATGATGGCGGCGAATTTCAATATTTGGTAAAATATAACTTGGCAGACGGCAAGCGCGAAAAAGCCTTAGAAGAAAAGTGGGACATCGCGTATGCTTATTTTTCAAAAACCGGTAAATATCAAGTCATCGGCACGAATGAAGACGGCAAAACGGCGGTGCGTATTCAAAATACCGAAACCAACGAAGCCGTAGATTTTCCTGATTTTGGCGATGTAGATATTACATCTGTAAATATTTCTGACCGTGAAAAACTGATGACTTTCTATCTTGGCGGCTCCGGCATTCCCAGCGATTTATACGTTTATAATATTGAAAACGGTGAATCTAAACAATTAACCAAATCATTAAATCCTGAAATTAATCCTAAAGATTTGGTTACTGCTGAAGTTGTACGCTACAAATCTTTTGATGGAACCGAAATTCCAGCCATTTATTACAAACCAAAGCAAGCCTCCTCTAAAAATAAAGTACCTGCGCTCGTTTTGGTACACGGCGGTCCGGGCGGACAAACGCGGCAAACATATAGCGCTCAAACTCAATATTTAGTTAATCATGGTTATGCAGTTTTGGGTGTAAATAATCGCGGCAGCAGCGGCTACGGCAAGACCTTCTACAAAATGGACGATAAAAATCACGGCGAAAAAGATTTGCTGGATTGTGTAGAAGGAAAAAATTGGTTGGCGGAACAAGATTACATTGATTCCACTAAAATCGGCATCATGGGCGGCTCATATGGCGGTTTTATGGTGATGGCGGCGCTCGTACATCAGCCGGAAGTATTTGACGTAGGCGTAAATTTATTTGGTGTAACGAATTGGTTACGAACGTTAAAGAGCATTCCGCCGTGGTGGGAAGCGAATCGTAAGGCATTATACGATGAATTGGGCGACCCTTACAATGCAGAAGATTCCGCTCGTTTGTATCGAATTTCTCCGCTCTTCCATCCAGAAAAAATTACGAAGCCGGTGATGGTTTTGCAAGGCTCAAAAGACCCGCGCGTATTACAGGTAGAATCAGATGAAATCGTGGCAGGAGCCAAGAAAAACGGCGTTCCGGTAGAATATGTGCTGTTTCCAGATGAAGGACACGGTTTCGTAAAAAAGGAAAATCAAATCGAAGCGTACAGCAAAGTATTGCAGTTTTTGGATAAATATTTGAAGAAAAAAGAAGACCTTAAAGGATAAAGGCAGCGAGGCAGTGCCCTAAATAAACACTAACAATGCGAATCAAGGGTTAAAATTTGTTCAACAATAGGTACTTATTTTGAGCGAGGATTAATAAAATTTATAATATACACACTTGTATATTATTGAAATTCAATTAGTTATAAAAATTAACTCTTGATTCGTATTAACAATAAAAAAATTTACATGGAAGAAAATAGCAGACAGCCGACCCTTACTTTCAAAGATTTTTTAGAAATATTTCCGGTTGTAGAGCTGCCCGTTACCTTAAACGACGAGGTCATCCGCGAATTCAGCGCCGCTAACGAGCCAATACCCGCACTCGCCATCACGCAATTCATCGCGCCCTACGAAGCTGAGCTACCTGATGAACTAACCGAGTTTGTAGCGTGTTTTAAAATACCAGAAACCCATAGTTTTCAGGCAATTGTGTATTGGAAAGCAGGGCTGATGACTTACGAATATACCCTGGCAACGTACACTGACGGAGGCGAATTATTGGACAAACGCGTGCTTGCCGGAACTTTTTTTGATGGTAAAAATGTAACACAATCGGTCGCTATCATCGAAGAAGACTGGGAAATTCTGGTGACGACTGGGCAATCGGATAAAAATGCGCCCTTATATGATGCAACGATTAGTCGCATTACCAAGTTAGAATTGCTACCCGAGGGGCAAATCATAGACCTTGAATAAAAATGTTATTTGTTATTGGTTATTTGTAAAATCCTATATTAACAGCAGAATTTAAAACAAAAATCAATCCGCCAAATCCGCGTCATCCGCGTTCCAATTATGCGAGAAGGGAAACGGTTGAGCGCACCCCAATAACGAATAACCAATAACAAAAAATTTATGGCAAAAGAAAAAAATTCAAAACCCAAAGCCAACAAATTACCTGCCAAGCAACTCCAGCAGGAAGTGTTAAATCTATTTCGAAAAGACCCGAAAGCTCGGTTGCATCCGCGTCAGATTGGGCAGAAATTAGCAGCAGCAAACAACAAAGATGCTATCCAACACGCTATCAATCAACTCGTTGAACAAGGAAAAGTGACGCATCTCGGCGATTATAAATACAAACTCCACGAACGCGAAGCACCGAAAAATAAAGCCAAACTCTACGAAGGCCACGTGGACATGACCCGCACCGGTGCTGGTTATATTGTAATTGAAGGATTAGAAAACGACATATATGTAGCCGCAAGCCTCATGAACACTGCCATGCACGGCGACCGAGTTGTGCTTAAAGCGTGGATGCCGCGCGGTCGCAGACGTTACGAGGGCGAAGTGATAAAAGTGTTGGAACGCGCCACGGAGCATTTTCTTGGCACGATTCGGTTATATGAAAGATACGCCATTGTTGTACCTGAAAAGGCACAGACGATGGATATTCTGGTGGATTTGGAAGAGATCAAAGAAGCGAAAGATGGCTATCTGGTGGTGGTGCGCATTAAAGATTGGGGCGGCGATAAAAACGGCACGATACGCGGCAAAGTCACGTCGGTACTCGGCGAGGCGGGCAGTCACGATATTGAAATGAAGGCAATTTTGATAAACAATGGTTTTAATCTGGATTTTCCAGAGGAAGTCATTGCAGAATCCGATACGCTGGAAACGGAAATTACCGCCGAAGAAATTGCCAAACGCCGCGATATGCGAGGCGTGACGACTTTTACCATTGACCCATTCAACGCCAAAGACTTTGACGATGCACTGTCGTTTCAATATTTGGAAAATGGCGACTTGGAAGTGGGCGTTCACATTGCTGATGTGAGTCATTATTTGAAAGCTGGAAGTGCGCTGGATAAAGAAGCGTACAAACGTTCGACTTCGGTGTATCTCGTTGACCGTGTGTTGCCTATGCTGCCAGAAAAATTGTCAAATGAGCTGTGTTCGCTGCGTCCGCACGAGGATAAATTGACGTTTTCCGCGATTTTTACATTTGATAAAAATGACAAAATTACCAGTCGTTGGTTTGGTAAGACGATTATTCATTCTAACAGAAGGTTTACTTACGAAGAAGCGCAAGAAATTTTAGATGGAAAAGAAGGGGAATTTGTACAAGAGTTAAAGGTTTTAAATGATTTAGCGAAAAAATTAAAAAAAGAACGCTTCAAAAAAGGCGCGATTAATTTTGAAACGGAAGAAGTGCAATTTCGCTTGGATGCGGAAGGCGTACCGACCGAATTGTTTGTAAAAGAGCGCAAAGACGCGCACATGCTCATCGAGGATTTTATGCTGTTGGCAAATAAAGAAGTGGCAACGTTTATTTCCGAAAAAGGCAAAGAACAAGAAATTCCCTTTGTCTATCGCATTCACGATGAACCGAATCCTGATAAAGTATTTGAATTATCGAGCTTCGCGCGCGAACTCGGTTTTGAAATGAAAATCACTACGCCAAAGGATATTTCCAAATCGTATAATGCTTTAGCAGAAGCGGCAGAAACCAATCCAGCGTTGCGTTTATTACAACCCATCGCCATTCGCACCATGTCAAAAGCTGCATATTCTACTAATAATATTGGGCATTACGGTTTGGCGTTTGAATTTTATAGCCATTTTACTTCACCTATTCGACGTTATTCCGATGTGTTGGCGCACCGTATTTTAGAACTCAATTTGCCGCCCGACAAATTCTATCGTGTTGATAAAGAGCCACTTGAAGAACGCTGCAAACACATCTCGATGCAGGAGCGCAAAGCGATGGATGCCGAGCGCGAATCGGTGAAATACAAGCAGGTGGAATACATGGAGAAGCACGTAGGCGAAGACTTTGCGGGCTACATCTCCGGCATTATTGACCGAGGTTTTTTTGTGATGCTCAAAGCAAATTACTGCGAAGGCATGGTCGCGTTTGAAACGATGAACGAACCCTTTGAAGTAGCCGAAAGCCGCCTGCGCATGAAAGGCGCGTACACCCGCCGCGAACTCAAAATGGGCGATGAAGTGACGGTGCGCATCGTGCGGACGGATATTAGCAAGCGGCAAATTGAGATGATGATGGTGGAAAGTGATGGAAATATTGCAAAAGCACCGGAAAAAATAAGACGCGAGCGTACGCCGACAATTCCGAGAGTGAAAAAAGAACGACGTAGTGAAGAACCTAAGTCTGTACAAAATGCGCCGAAAGCGAAGCGGGAACGGAAGAAGAAAGAGGCGGAATAAAGCTTTTATCAACTAAATAGCACTATTCCAGATACTTTTTTAAAACTGCCTCTTTTTGCTGCGGAATGGCTTCGATTTCTTTTTCCAGAACACTGATTTTTTCTTCTATTTTTTCTATTTCGGAAATAATTTTTTCCTGCTCGGAAAGTGGAGGAAGAGGAATCTTAATATTCTGTATTGTGGTAATAGTTAATTCAATTTGTCCACTTTGACCCATTGCCATTGCTTCGATATTTTTAAATCCAATTTTCGCCAAGCTTTGTAACACAAAATCAGGTAAAACTTTTTCTTGGGCAGGTCTTAAAATGGTGACATGGCTATCAACCACAAAAGTTCCAGCCAAATCAAACAGAGTCACCCTTCCAGCTGTTCCAACTCCTGAAGAATTTATTAAAATATCTCCTTTTTTTAATTTTCTTTCGTCTGACACCGAAATAAAAGTATTAAGACGTATTGACAAAAGGATAGCAGCAAAGCTTGACCAGGGTTTTGGGGTTATCCCAATATTGCTTCAAGATTTGCGTAATTTTTAGTTCCACTTGTTCCAAATCAAAAAAGACCTGATTGGCTAATTGCTTTCTCAATTCTTCAAAAAAACGTTCGGCAGGGTTAATTTCCGGACAAGCGGTAGGCAAATGCGCTAAAGTAATGGTGCAATCTTGGGTGAGCACTAGTTGATGATTGGAGGCTTTATCCAATATCAGCAGGGTTTTGCGCTGCCCGATGTGTTCTTGAAAGGCTTCTAAAAACTTACCAAAGCATTCTTTGGTCATGTAGGGCAGCAGCAGACAAAACAAATCGCCAGAATAGGGATTGATTGCTGCGTACAAATAAGCCCAATCATAACCAATAAACATACGACAGCGCGGGCGATGCCCCGATGGCGTCCAGCGGCGCTTTAACTCGGTGCGGGTGCCATAGCGCATCTCATCCTCCACCCAAACTTGCTTTTCATAGGGTGCTACCTTTTGGGCAAAGTTTTTTTAAAATCCTCCATGCCCGCTTCATCTTGATGCACATTGGAGGGGCGACCCGTTTTCAACTTTACTTTCAAGCGTTTGAATAAATAATGGATGCCCGCTTGAGTATACCCTACCCCATATTGTCCCCGTATCCACTCAGCGGCTTGCTCTTGGGTAATGGTTTGATCTCCCTTGAGGTAATTCAGTAAGCGACCTTGCTCCACACTGCTTAATTGACCCCAATAACCCTGCTGATTTTTCTTCATCAAAGCCGGCATCCCGCCCAAAGCGTACTGCTGCCACAACCGCTGGCTTTGACGACCTTTGAGTCCAATTAGCAAACCGCCTTCCTTTTGACTATTACTAACCCCCGTTTTCAAATAGCGGATATAACGTATCTTATCTCGAATGTATTTATCCGAGCTGGCTTTTTCTAACTTTAACAGCTCCGCCTCGCTTTCTTTTATTTTCTCTGCGTAATTTATTGTCCTCCCCATCTGCAATTATACGCCTTTTTATTTTTATTTCGGTATTAGATCCCAATATCCTAAATTAAAACCGACACGCCTCTCCATTTTCTTTCAGCCACTTCTTTTTCTCCTTATAATCCGGCATTACCTCCGCTACCACTTTCCAAAACTTCGGCGAGTGATTCATCTCCACCAAATGCGCCAACTCATGCATAATCACGTAATCCCGTACCTCCTCTGGTGCAAACAATAATCTTGTAGACAAATTAATATTTCCCTTATTCGAACAACTTCCCCAACGCGAGTGCAAATGTTTCAACACCACCGAATGAATCGGCTTACGAAAATACTGCGCATTCAACTCCAAAACGCGCCTTGTAATCTCCGGTAAAAAATCCTTTCCCACCAACCGACTCAACAGCGAAGCCGCAGTTTGTTGATTTGCCGCCTGACTTAAATTCAACGTAATCACCCCATTTTTCAACTTCCCACTACTCGAACTTTTATCTGTGTAACTAATTTGTAATACATATATTCGCTTTCCAACCAACAAAGTATCTCCACTTTCATACCCTTTCGACTCAAATCGAGCCAGCATTGCTGGGTGTTTCTCCAATTGCTTTTCCAACCATTCCTTAAATTTTTCTAAATAATCCTTTTGCTCCTGCACCGACAAACGCAAAGGCATGCGCAACGTCACCGCCTCCTTGCCCACCGATGCCCGTATACTCCGCCGTGCTTCCCGCACAATTTTAGCTGGAATTTGCTTCCCTTTTATCTCCATCTGAAAATGCTCTTCTATCTGCTTCATAAAACAAAAGTGCCAAATTCCATCCGAAATTTGACACTTTTTGTTGTAAAAATTATCTGAACCGAAGATTACTCCACGTCACAAGAAAAAAATCCGCGAAAATCCGCCCAATCCGCGTCATCCGCGTTCCAATTACTGCAAGAGCGGTCAACGCAACAAGCGCTCTAAACACCAAGTCCAAGCACCAAGAGAAAATATCCTATTAAGCCCAAGTACAGAGCGCAAAAAATATCCCAATATCTTAATATCCCAATCTCACCCTTGGCTCCTCGCCACATCCCGCATCACCTCCACCAACACATTCACTCCTTCCAAATCCATCGCATTATACATCGAAGCCCGAAAACCCCCGACCGACCGATGCCCCTTAATCTCCACAATCCCAGTCGCTTTACAAGACTCCAAAAAACTTTGCTCAATCGCCGTACCCGTCGCCAAAAACGTCGCATTCATCCTTGACCGGTCTTCCACCGCCGTCGTACCCGTAAAAAATGGATTCGTATCAATCTCATTATAAAGCAGTTGAGCCTTCTCCTCGTTCCGTTCCGCCATGCCTTTCACACCGCCATTTGCCTTCACCCACCGCATCGTCAACATCATAATATAAATCGCAAACACCGGCGGCGTATTGTACAACGAATTTTCCGCCGCAAATACCCGATAATCCAGCATACTCGGCAGTGTCCGCGACACTTTTCCGAGCATATCTTTGCGCACCACCACCAGTGTCACGCCTGCCGCGCCTGCATTTTTCTGCGCGCCTGCATAAATCAATCCAAACCGATTCATATCCACCGGACGACTAAAAATATCTGACGACATATCGCACACAAACGGCACGTCCGTCTCGGGCCACCAGTGATATTGCGTCCCAAAAATCGTATTATTACTCGTCAAATGTAAATATTTCATATCCGTCGGCACTTCATAATCTTTCGGTATAAACGTGTAATTTTGCTCCTTCGACGACGCCAGCACCCGCACATTCCCAAAGTTTTTTGCCTCCTTAATCGCCTTATTCGACCACGTCCCCGAGTCCACATACGCCGCCGTCTCTGCGCTATCCAGCAGGTTCATCGGCGCCATCGCAAACTGCATACTCGCCCCACCCGTCAAAAACAACACCTCATAATCCGCACTTACATCCAACAAATCGCGCACCAACTGCATTGCCTCCTCCACCACCGCCGTAAACTCCGCACTCCGATGCGAAATCTCCAAAATTGACAGCCCCATCCCACTAAAATCTAACATCCCCTGCGTCGCTTCTTCTATCACACTCCTCGGCATGATCGCCGGTCCCGGACTAAAATTGTACTTTTTCATATATCCTTATTTAGTTTATTTTCTAATCATCTCCAAGTCGCTCAGTCTCTAAGTCAAATTCATCACAGTTCAAACAATTTGGGTGTGCCCCCGCCAATAAGCCTCGTGTTTCCCCCTTCGGGGGTAAGGAGGCAGTGCGAAGGCGGGGTCGGGCTATCCGCTCTTTCCGCCCTGCGGGACGGAACCGCTCCTATCCCTCACACGGTTCCCCGTCTCCAAATTCAAGCGTTCATTTATCGCTTTTCCAAAACCCAATTCTTCATCTTACGAAGCACTACTAACTTCACTAATTCAAGTCTCCTCCCGATGGCTATCATATTTGCATCAACTTGAATTTAATTAATGCGTAAAGCTACGATTTTAAATTATTTATATTCAAATTTGAAATACATAGTGGCGGCTTCCGGCTAATCACGCGGAGCGAATTGATTAGCCTAGCCTTTTTTGGTTACTTCTTTTGGCAATGAAAAAAAGTGACAAAGCTTAAGCGCAAATAAAAAAACAATAGCAATTTGTCAAAAATCAAGCCAATACGTTTTAATTAAAGTTAAGTTGATGCAAATGCGATGACTGTTGGAATGAACTCATATATCAAGTCGTCTCCTGACGTTTAATAGATAATTAAAGCTTTTGTTGCACTTTTACTTTAAGGAGTGGATAATTAGTACCAAATACCCAATACCTCCCAAAAATCGCCACAAAAATAGATTTTTTTCCCTGACTGAGAACTCCATTTTATTTTTAGCGTTAATTACCTGCACACATTTTCAAAAAAATTATTCTTATTATATTAGGACAAGCGTTGACATTGACAATCAAAGCTATAGCCCAACCAAACAAAAATTATTGAATTCTTTTTGAAAAATACTTGACAAAAGAAAAAATATTCGTACATTTGCATCCGCTTTCAAAAGGAGGGTGGTGAACAACAGTTTGTAGTTAGAAATACCTACCTTTTTGCTACTATTTTATTCTACTTCGTCCATTTATTGAAGATAATTTTTCCTGAAAAAATCGCTTCAAAAATTAGGACAAAAATAGAAGGGATATTACCTTTGCAATCCCTTTTGAAATGGAGTATTGAGAAAGGAAAAAACAAGCGTGAAATGACGCGCTTTAGATAAGATAAACAAAGGATACAACTCACATTAGGGTGGAGTTACTCGGGGTCGTACTTGGGGTA
>CAZJXN010000105.1:0-18437 GCA_964549655.1 uncultured Saprospiraceae bacterium | reverse complement strand
CATCGTTTAAAAGAAAAAGTATGAACCAAATTAAAACCTAGCTGTTCGTCATTTACCCAAAAATTACAAGCTGTTTTGAGGGATTATGAATCAGTTATTATACTACATTTGTGAAACGTCGTAATTTCTTTGTAAGTCATACCCATTTTTAGCTCCAGTAACCCAAGATTCCAAACCAAAGATATTTATTCAACTCTTTTCACTCACTAAAACTTTGTTAATATGAAAAAACGCTCACTCGTTTTGACGTTGTTACTATTTAGTGTTATGACACTGTTTGCACAGCGCACTATAACCGGAAAAGTCAGCGGCGATAAGGAAGAAGGACTTATTGGTGCGACCGTACTGGTGAAAGGCACAGCTACCGGTGCGACCGCAGATAATGACGGCAATTTCTCTTTAGAATTACCGGAAGGTGCTAATATCTTGACATTCAGCTACACGGGTTATGTCACACAGGAGGTGGAAATAGGCGCTTCTAATACCATTAATATTATGCTGGAAACTTCCAGTGGCATATTGGACGAGGTAGTCGTGATAGCTTACGGTACTCAAAGCACTCGCTTTAAAGTACAAAGTACTGCCCAAGTGGGGACAGAAAAATTGCAAAATCGCCCGGCGATTGGTCCACAAGAACTGCTCCAGGGGCAAGCTGCAGGAGTACAAATGGTCGGCAACTCTGGTGTACTAGGGTCGAATGCCACGGTACGTATCCGTGGTGCTGCGTCCATCAATGCTGGTGGAGACCCGCTCTACGTAGTGGATGGCGTACCGCTCAACGACGGTAGTAGTGCAGCCCTTTCTGCTGGACAGGGTGGCGCAACACTCAACCCGCTGGCGGATATTAACCCGAATGATATTGAATCCCTCACGGTACTCAAAGACGCAGGAGCAGCAGCGATTTACGGCTCGCGAGGCTCTAATGGCGTTATCTTGATTACGACCAAAAAAGGTAAAGCGGGCGTGAATAAGGTCAATGCCGATTTTTATACCGGTTGGTCAGAGCCGACTTTCCTGTTGGATATGATGAACGCCAGCGAGTTCCGTACATTCGAAAAAGCTTATAACAACCGTACTTTCCCAGAAACAGGTTTCGATTGGCCCAACGCAGTGCTGCAAACGGGTAGAATCAATTCCTACTCTTTGAATTTTACCGGTGGTAATGAGTCCACGCAGTATTACCTCGGCGGTTCTTTCCTCAACCAGTCTAACTATGCGATTGGCAATGATTTGGATCGTCTGAACGGTCGTTTGAATTTTCAGCACCGATTCTCTAAAAGATTGCGGTTTGGTGCGAATGTGGGTATCTCTCGGTCAGTGAACAACCGAATTGGTCAGGAAAACAGCACTGCGGCTCCGCTTACATCGGCTTATTTGCAATTGCCTACCGTCGTACCACGCGATGCCAACGGAAACTATGTCAACACTGGTTTTATCCAAAACGTACTGGCGCGAGAAGAATTAGGTATCAATGATTTAATCACAACCCGGAATACTTCCAATGCGTATCTAACTTTCGATATCCTCGAAGGACTGGTGTTCAGAACCGACTTTGGTATTGATAATATTTCTACCACCCAAACCGAACGCGTACCAGACATTATTTCTCCAGGTGGTACGGGCACGAACGATATTCGTAACGATAACAAGTGGCTAACTACCAATACCTTGAATTATGAGAAACAGTTTGGTGTGCACGCTATCGGCGTACTAGCTGGTTTTAGCTACGAAACCGCGCGTTTTGACCAGACGATTGTTTCGGGTAGTAATTTTGCTGCCGATGCCTTGCGCAATACGGCATCCGCTGCTACGCCAACTACGACTAATGCCAATCGCACCGAGTGGGCACTTATTTCTCAATTTGCACGCGTGAATTATCGCTTAAATGACCGCTATATCTTGGAAGCTACGGTACGTCGGGATGGTTCTTCGCGCTTTGGTGCCGACAATCGTTGGAGTATCTTCGGGGGTGTATCGGGTGGCTGGTTGCTATCGGAAGAAGCTTTCTTGAAAAATGTGTCTTTTATTAATCTTCTAAAACTGACCGCTAGCTACGGTACGACGGGTAACGATCGTATTGGTAACTTCAATTCCTTAGGCTTGTTTGGTAGTGGTATCAATTTTGACTATGCTGGCTTGCCAGGGGTAGGTCCTACTCAACCCGCTAACCCTAATTTGAAATGGGAACAGACCGCACAATTAGACATCGGAATTTCGTTAGCAATATTCAATAGTCGCGTAGCCATAGACGTGAATTATTTTATTAAGAACACAACCGACTTGTTGTTGGATTTCCAATTGGCAGACCCGAACGGCTTCGCTACTCTGCGTCAAAATGCAGGCGAAATGCAAAACCGAGGCGTGGATTTGAATATTCAAACGACCAACGTGCGCACGCGCAGCGGCTTTGAATGGACTACCAACTTAAACGTGGGCTTCCTGACCAATGAAGTAACTTCTTTGCCTAGTGGCTCGCTCGATGCACAAGGCAATCGCTTTGTAGGCGGTACTAACCAACGTTCAGTGGAGGGATACTCGGTGAATACCATTTATTTGCCTCGTTATGTCGGCATTAATGCCACCAATGGCGATGCCGAATGGTTGGACGCTGCTGGCAATATTATCAAATCACCAAGCAATGCCGCTCGGGTTATTGTAGGCAATGCCATTCCTGATTTTACCGGTGGTTTTAGTAACAATTTTACTTACAAAGGGCTTGATTTGGGCGTTTTCTTCAATTTTACCTATGGTAATGACGTATTCTTGGGCGAGTTAAACTTCACCGAAAACCCAATTGGTGGTTTCAACAAATCAAGAGCACTACTCAATTACTGGACAGAAAGCAATAAAGAAGGAGCGTTCGCGCCAGCGGTAACGAGTGCGACAAAAAATGTTTTTGGTCAAAACTCTACCTTACAATTACTCGACGGTTCTTTCTTGCGTTTGCGCAATGTTACTTTAGGCTACACGCTCAAGGGAAATCAATTGAGTACAAAAATCTTCCAGAGCGCGCGTGTGTATGTGATGGGACAAAACCTTTGGACACTACGTGCAGAAGGTTGGGAAGGTAGAGGACAAGACCCAGAAGTTGGCTTTGACTCCAGCAATACTTTCCAAGGGCAGTCGTTCTTCACTGCGCCACAAGCCAGAACAGTTACAGTAGGTATCAATGCGACTTTCTAATTTTTTTTGTTCAACCAAAAATATTGAAAAAATGAAAAAATTCAAATATATTTTTCTGCTTCCGCTACTTGTAGTATTCACAGCTTGTGAAGATTTGTTGGAGTTAGAGCCCGAGCAATCGCTGTCCGTTTCGGCGTCTTTTGAAAATGAAAAAACGACGTTTGCTTCTTTAATTGGGGTGTATAGCGCTGCCCAAGATTTTGATGTGCTTGGCTCTATTACCGCCGTTATTGCTGATTATCAGTCCGATAATGTAAGATTCGTGGGTTCTTTCCCAACCTTACAGGAGATTAATAACTATGTAACGATTGCGAGTAATGGGAGTGTACGGAGTATTTGGCGAGACCACTACGCGGCTATTTTGGGTGCTAATGCTGTGATAGCGAATGTATCAAATGTGGAAGACCCTGGTTTTACGGATGCAGAGCGCAAGCAATTTATCGCAGAAGCGAAGTTCATGCGAGGATTGTTGTACTTCAATCTTGTAAACTTGTTCGGTCAACCCTTCACGGTTTCAAATGGTACCACACCGGGCGTTCCGATTGTACTTACGCCGGATATTTTTGAAGGCAAGCAGGTTTTGCCATCTCGCAATACCGTAGCTGAAGTATATGCACAAATCGAAAAAGACTTTACAGAAGCATTGCCAGACGTGCCAGAGAAATACGCCACTGCCGACCAAACGCGGGGTAGGGCTACCAAAGGTGCTGTAAATGGCTTGCTGAGTCGCTTGTATTTGTACAAAGGTGATTGGGCAAAAGCCGTTCAAAATGCCGATGTGATTTTGGCTAATAAAGCATCGTATGCACTGGCGGCTGACTATACTTTTTATGATGCCAATACTTCGGAAGACGTTTTTTCTATTCAAATGACGACTACCGACAACTCTCGTACGGGTGCAGGTGGCTGGTCAAACTATCACTTGCCGGCGGCTCGCGGTGGTCGTGGTGATGTGACTTATTCAGCTGATCTGTTGGCTGCTTATGACCAAGTAAATGACAAGCGTTTTACTACTTTGAATTTCAAGGGTAAAGATGCTGCTGGTAATGATGCTACGTTTACCAATAAGTACAAAGACGGGGTAACGAGTACCGATAACTCGCCAATTATGCGCGTGACCGAAGTATATCTCAACAAAGCGGAAGCTTTGGTGAAAAGCACCAATAGTGTAAATGCCGATGCCATTCTGTTGCTCAATCCATTGATTCTGAGAGCAGGTTTGCCCGCCGTTGCTGCGGCTGATTTTGCGGATGCAAATGCGCTGCTAAATCGTATTTTGCTGGAAAGACGCAAGGAGTTGGCATTTGAAGGACACCGCCGTATGGATCTTCTACGCAACGGTTTGCCCTTGCGTACTATAGGTGCTGGCGCTGGTGCATCGAACGCCGGCAGTCCTAAAGTTGTATTACCGATTCCACAGCGCGATATTGACTTGGGTGCTTCTTTGCCACAAAATCCTGGTTATTAATACCAGTATGCAGTTAGCAATATCTAACCCGTTGATAAACAAGTCTTTAAAATGCTGTAATGCGTAGTTTTGACTTTATTTTAGTATAATGAATTATAATAATGGCTCTTTCGGTTACCGGAAGAGCCATTTTCTTTTTATTTTTGATAGAAAAAAACGAACGGATGGCGGCTAAAAAAGTCACAGCTAAGAAGAAGATTGCCTCTTCCAAATCTGCTACCACGCAACTGCACACGCGCCGCTGGGCAAAGTGGCTGGTGCCAATTATTCTTGTATTATTTGTAATAGGAATTCTATTATCCGTTATTCCTTTTGGAACAAAAACGCGGACGGGTCCACAATTTCAAAAAGAAGGAACTTTACAGTTTATAAGTACAACTGGACGATCAATAGAAAAAATTGATATTGAAATTGCAGATGACGAAATCACGCGCCAACAGGGACTAATGTGGCGCAGGAGCATGAAGGAAGATCAGGGAATGTTGTTCATTATGGAATCGCAAAAACCACAGTCGTTTTGGATGTTGAATACGTATCTTCCTTTGGATATTATTTTTGTAAATGACCAATTTCAAATTGTAAAAATAAGACCCAATACCAAGCCGCAATCGCTGGATCAAGTCACTTCCGTGAACCCTGCGCTATACGTGGTAGAAGTAAATGCAGGATTTGCGCAGGAGCGCAATCTTAAAGAAGGAGATAAAATTCAGTTTGAAAAAGCGAGTAAATGAGGCGACACCTTTCAGAGATGTCACCTCATTCTCAATATATCAGCAAATTAGCACATTGGCAAATCAATATCCGTCTTTTTTCTTTGCCTCTACTCCACTTGGTGGATCCATTTCTACATCTTCGCCTGTACCCACGCGGAATTCTACCCGCCGATTCATGTAACTGGCAGTCTTTGGTACCAATGCTTCTTCCGGTCCTTTCCATTGCAATACCAAGCGACCGCGCCCTATGCCGTGTGTCTCTACAAAGTGGTCAATAACGGTCTGTGCGCGTAAGTAGGACAACCTATTATTTGTTTCCTCCGGACCAGTCTGATCTGTAAAACCAGTGACAACTAATCTTAGTTTTGGATTTCCTTTCAACATACGACCGATACCCGATAGCGTACCATAGTCAGAATATTTAATAGTATAACTATCCGTACCAAAATGAATCATAGGTAAGAACCAGTCTGCCACGCCTACTGCTCCACCTTCGTTCAAGTTATATTTACTCAATTCTTCACCTACGATCTCCCGCACGCGGTCTTCTGTTACCCCCCTATTCGGACGATCCCCGCCAGCATTTGGATTGGTGATAATACCTTCGCTGCTCACTACTTCACCTGCTCTCGGAGGATTATACGGTTCTTTGTCCTTATGGTCTGGCACACCATCGCGGTCACTATCCAAGGTACGTCCTTTAGTATCCACCGGAATATCAGACGAAGTATTTGGCTCTTGGTCAATGGCATCAATGACTCCGTCTCCATCCGTATCTTTTATGGCAGTATCTTGATTTTTCTTCATCGTTGAAATATCCGCCAATACGTTTTCTAAGGGATTTATCCAATACAACGGCTCCGAATTTTTGGACGTATTTCCGATGTTAAAATTCACGCGAAGGCTGGCATATTGCATAATATCTCCAAAACCGGTTCGCTCTCCTTTTTCATCTCGATCAAAACCATCCAATAAGTCTGCACGACTGCCCAACAGGAAATTCAACTGATGTTCCAACGAGATGTTGATTCGCTTGCTTACACGCACCGCTATTCCTACCATCGCAGCTACCTGTGGTGCAATTTCTCGCTTATAGGAAATTGTATCAAAAAAACGATCAAAAGTGTCTGCACTTTCTACGATAGTCTGCACTTTAAAGTAGTTAGCACCTGCCCCTACACCTAAGTACAAACTCACCGGACGTACTGCTTGATTAAATCGCAAGCTATTCAAATTGATAATGCCAAAAACATTGCCGGAAATCCAGTCATTCTCATACTTTCGGCGTAAGCCAACGAAGTAGTCCCCTTTTGTATTTCCATAAATGCCCTCGGCACGGATGGAAAAGATGTAATCTAATGCCTTGCGCACATGAATGCCTGCGCCGTAGCCGCCGTCGGCCGTAATGTCACTCGTGCCAAACAAGTAGCCGCCATGAATACCTACTTCCAACATACTACTCGGTGTAGCTTTCATTTTAGAGGCTTCCGCTGGCTTTTCTTTTTCCGCAGTGGCGGGTTTTTCTTTTTTCTCCTTTTTCGCTCCATTATTTTGCGCCCACGCAGCACTGGCAAACGCTAATAAGAACAATAAAACAATGGTAAGTTTCCGTGTCATAGTCATAAGGGATTATATGTAAAAAAATTATTATAAATAATAGGGTAATGCCTCAATGTATAGGTTGAGTTTGTAATACAGGTTTCTTTACTTGATTTGTTATTTGGGTCGCCTCTTATTTTACAATGTGGATGCAAAAGGAAGCAGACCGGTTTGAGCGAGGTTTCTACTTACAAAAGGTTTGTTCTTACTGTCAAATGGTGTCAATAGATAGCTGGCTGCAAAAATAGTTTTTATTTCAATGACTACCAATAATTTTTTTCGCGCGTCGTTACAGCCACTTTTCTCTTGGACGCAAAAGGATTTAAAAAGTTTCGTTTTTTTGCAAAAAAATTAATTATTCCTGAAATTAGCACTTAGAAGGGTCGTACCTTTCTGAATTATACGACCATTGTTGCTCGCTTTTAAAGAACTTTTAAACTTATGTTAGAAAATTGGCTTCGACCCATTGCACTTGAAAAAGTACCGCTTGAACATTTAACCGCTAATCAGTTTGGAAAAAAAATATTGTTACATACCGATACGCTGCCCGATCTGACGACCGTTCAGCTGGCACTCATCGGGATGCACGAACCAGAAGCCAATGTGGTACGACAAGCCTTGTACGAAATGAGTTTCCCTTTTAGTAATTTGACAATTGCGGACTTGGGGAATGTGCGAAAATCGGATAATTCCTTTGTCATTCCTTTATTAAAAGAACTACTCGACAGTCAGATTTTGCCCATTCTTATCAGTCCATCTCAACAACATATTCTCGCTTTGTACAAGGCTTTTCAAAGTTTGCAATCCCACGTGAGCTTGGCAATCGTGGACGAGCGTATTCGACTCGATGTCACACAGGAAAACAAAGAAGGAAATTATCTCAATGATATTCTACTCAATCCACGCGCTCGGCTATTTCATTTTGGTTGCATCGGTACGCAGACGCATTACACCGATCCTGCCACTTTTTATTTCTTAGACAAAAATAATTTTGATTGTATTCGCTTGGGGCACGCCCGAGCAGATTTATCGGAAGTAGAGCCGATTGTGCGCGACGGCGATTTGCTCACCTTTCATCTTGCTGCGCTCAAGCAAGCAGATGCACCCGCACAGGAATCACCCACGCCCAGCGGATTTTTGATTGAGGAGGCTTGTCAGATTTGCCGGTACGCTGGTATGAGTGATAAACTGCGGGCTTTTGGAATTTTTGGTTTTCAGGCAGCATCCGATCGGGAGGCGCAAACGGCGCAGGCAGTGGCGCAGATGATTTGGTATTTTGTGGAAGGTTTTACCAATCGCAAACAGGATTTTCCGATTGCTACCGATGGTTTAACAGAGTATATTGTAGAATTTAAAGGGATTGAATATCAACTCGTGTTTTGGAAAAGTCAGCGCAGCGGTCGCTGGTGGATGCAAGTACCCGTAAAAATTGGTAAGAAATTTAATCGCCATAAACTCATTCCCTGTTCGTATAATGATTATAAACTCGCTTGCCAAGATGAACTGCCAGAGCGATTGTTGAATGCATATAAACGGTTTTTGTAGCACCAATCTTCGATTGGTCATTGAACTGATCAAAGGTCAGTGCTACACGCTAATGCACCATTTCTTCCGAAAACATTTTTTCCAATTGAATCCCCCGTGAAGCCTTTAATAGAAATATTGTGTTTGTAAACGCCTGTTTTTCAAACCATTCGCGCAAAGCAGCTACATTTGGAAAGTGCAAAGCGTTTGTGTCAAAACTATTCTTTTGAAATTCATTGCCCACCAAAATGATCTGTTCAAAATCTTGTTCCAATGCCAATTGTGCAATGTGTCGGTGTTCTTCGGCGGAAGCGTCGCCCAACTCTAACATATCTCCAAGAATCGCAATTTTTCGCTCGGCTTTCATTTCTTTAAAATTCGAGATTGCTTGTTCCATACTACTCGGATTAGCATTATACGCATCTAAAATAAAGGTGTTCGACTCTAATTGCTTGATTTGCGAGCGATTATGTAGTGGTTGATACGATTCAATAGCCGTTTTAATTTTTTGAGATGGCACTTTAAAATAACGTCCCAACACAATAGCTGTCATAATATTTGCAAAGTTATACTTTCCAAATAACTGCGAATGTACCTCCACGATGTCGCCATTATCATCTCGAAAAGCACTTTTTACGAATGGCAATGCTTCCAACATCCGAATTTCATAAATCGGGTTATTCCAATCAAACGACTCACTCCGCGCATAAAACAATTTTTTCTTTACAGGCACTGCCAATTCTTCCAGAAAAGGCTCATCTTTATTGATAAATGCCATGCCTTTGTGCGCAGCGAGGTAGCGATATACTTCCGATTCGCCTTGCTTTACGCCTTCCAATCCGCCAAAACCTTCCAGATGTTCTTTGCCAATATTCGTAATCAAACCATGCGTAGGTTCTGCGATTTTACACAGCGTATCAATTTCACCGATGTTATTCGCGCCTATTTCCAGCACCGCTACTTCTGTTTTTAAAGGCATTGCTAAAAGCGTGAGCGGCACACCAATATGATTATTAAAATTTCCTTTTGTAAAATGAGTCGGATAATGACTGCTCAACACCGCGCTGACGAGGTCTTTCGTCGTCGTTTTTCCATTACTGCCGCAAATAGCGATGACCGGAATCTCAAACTGCCGCCGATGATGCCGCGCCAAATCTTGTAAACATTGTAGAACATCATCTACTAAAATAAAACGCTCGGAAACCGCTACTATGTGATCATCTACAATGGCGTACGTTGCACCTTGATCCAGTGCAGTTTGTGCATATTTGTTGCCATCAAATCGCTCACCCCGCAGTGCAAAAAATAAATCGCCAGTTTTCGCTTGGCGCGAATCCGTTACGACTTTCGGATGTTGTAAGTAAATTTGATAAAGTTCCTCTGTAGTCATCTGCCGTTTTTATTCAAATAGAAGCGCACGAAATTACATTGCTTTTTCACAAAAACAAAAATCTCTACACCGCAACTTAGCAATGTAGAGATTCTTGTTCTAGAGAGTATCCAGCATCCAGCTTAAAACTTTCTCTTCTCCCGTTTTTTGCCGCGGGATTTGGTTTTGAATTCATTGCCACCCGGATTGTCATTACCACCCGGAGAACCCACCCGAATCATCGCGCAGCGGAAACCAACGGTGCGGTCTGCTTTGTCTTCTTCTTTAAAGCGGCGCGTACCCGGCGACAGATAAAATGCGCGGTCTGCCCAAGAACCACCTTTTACAACTCGAGATTTATCACTGACGAGCGTCGTCACTCCATAATCGTAGAATGCAGATGACTCTTGGTCACCATCCAGATAATTGTGTACATCGCCACGCTTGTAGTTTTCGCGGTTTGCAACTTGGTCATTTTGCACATATTCATATTTGATGCGACCCAAGCTATCTTTATCTACCGGACGACCATTCTCATCCAATACTTTCTGTGTAAATTTACCACCCCGATATGGGTTCAAATCGTGGTTTTCAACATCCCGCAAAGTGATACTCGTCAATGGGCGGTACAAATCTTCCGTCCACTCGCTCACGTTGCCGGCCATGTGGTACAAGCCAAAGTCATTTGGCAAGAAAGAACGCACCGGCGCGGTTGGACACGCATCGTCATTCAATTTTCCGGCAGTACCCATGTAGTCACCCGCGCTGCGTTTGAAGTTTGCCAACATCTGCCCTTGGTACTTGTCGCGTTTTTGATAACGCACGGTATTGCCATTCCAAGGATAAATTCTTCTATCAGTAATTAATTCATCTTTTTCAGAAGCGCGATTGCCTTGCAATGCCAAAGACGCATATTCCCACTCTGCCTCCGTCGGCAGGCGGTAAGCTGGTAATACAATACCATCTTCAAAACGCACTGGACGCTCGCCACCGTCTTTCAGGTTTTTGAGGTTTTTGCGCACGTTGCCTTGGTATTGACCAACCAGATACGCATCGGTATTGAAGTTGTCCTCGTCTTTTTGCTCAGAATTCGGATTTAAAATCCCTTTTTCGATGAGCATCATCTCGTTCACGCGGTCGGTACGCCATTTGCAATACTCGTTTGCCTGCATCCAAGTAGTACCTACTACCGGATACTCATCATAAGATGGGTGGCGAAAATAGGATTCTACCAACGGCTCATTGAACGACAATTCTTCCCGCCATACCAGCGTATCAGGCAGTGCGCTCATGTACACTTCTGGGTACGATTCGCCGAAAACACGGTCTACCCAATACAGGTATTCTCGGTAATCGAGGTTAGAAACTTCCGTTTCGTCCATGTAAAAAGAGGAGACGGTCACGCGGCGGGGAATGTTGTTCCAATCGCGCATCACATCTTCTTCGGTCACACCCATATTGAATGTGCCACCTTCGATGAGTACGAGATTCGGACCATTGATTTGACCCTCGTAGTCTAATTTTTCAAAACCACCCCATTTGGTGTCATTGTATTTCCAACCGGTGGTGGAGGAGCGCTCTTTTTTGCCGCACGATGCCAGCAGCAATGCAACTCCTAACAGGATGAAGCCTGATTTGAACAGTTTTTTCATGATTTCCTTCGTTATGCTAAATAGAAATTTGACTGACAAATATACTTTTTATGTTGATAGGTTGATGGGTTTATAGGGTGATAAAAAAATATTCAGCCTATTCCCACCCACATTATCCTTGTTTAGAAGTCAATAGTTTTTAGACTTTTACAGTGATAAGCACTGCCAGGGAATCACCCCTTCAACCTACAAACCATTCAACCTGTTTTCATTTAAACATTTTAAAACAATCCTCATACCTCGATGACTTACGGCGGCGCTGGGCTTCCCGACTGTCATCAAAATTGATGGTTAAGGAAATTTCGTGCGTCCCACCGGGATTTGCGGAAGCTAATTCAGACATGGTGAAATCATAACTATATCCGATTCGCAATGCGCCTTCCCGAAAACCACCTAACAACATCACTGCATCTGGGCTTTTCGTCGTGTGCCGATACCACAATCCACCAAAGAACTTGCCGAAGCCAGAATACGCGCCCACGTTGGCTTGCATGAAATCTGCCTGCCGCGCAAAAAGCACATTCGGGGATATAAACGTGGCTGCTTTTCGATTATTGCCTTTTTTAACTTCTATTTCTACACCGCCGTGTACCGTAATTCTTGTAGGCAATCCAGCATATACATTTTTATTCAATCCCAACAAACTTTCATCTGGATTATTCAAATGTTTAATTGCTACGCCGCCGTAAAATTTATCGGTATAAATTAAAATGCCCGCCCCAATATCGGCGACGGTTTTATTCAAACTGGCGGGTTGTTGTTCTTCGCTTAAAATCGGATTTCCTTGTGGGTCTTGCGCACCATTTATCGGGTCGAGTTGGTCGCCAAATTGCAAGCGGTTCCAATCCAAACTGGTGCGAATAAAGCCCGCTTCTACGCCAAATTTTATAAAAAAATTATCCTTCACTTTCACCCGATAGCCATACACGCCGCTCAAGCGATTCGTTTTGTACACGCCATTCATCGCATCATCCGCCAAAAGCATAATGCCAAAACCACTATTCAATTTTTCAACGGATTGTTCAAAGGCTGCCGCATACGTCTCGTACCCGCCCGATATTTGTCCCCATTGACTTCTGTAATTAAGCGTCACGCGCGGCGAGTTAGTCACCCCTGCAAAAGCTGGATTAATTTGGAGCGGCGCGGCGTAAAATTGCGTGAAGAGCGGGTCTTGCGCCTGTGCTACTAATATTAAAAATAATGAAAACGTAGTTAGTATATATTTTCTCATAAAAGCTGTTGTTCTTATATTGACGCAAAAAAATCTGGCATCTGGCATCTTATTTTCTGACATCTCTCTACCTTTGTGTCGCTGTGCCGTCTATTTTTCAAGCAATACAGTTTCCCGTTCAACGTTTCTTTAACAATGAAAATTTCGTATGGTTATTAAAGAATGTAAGATACTGTATACTCGATGCTGGATACCAAGTACCAAATACTAAGTACCAAATACGACCTTTAAATATTCAAAAAAAGATGAGAAACTTTACGCTTGCGCTGCTTTTTATTCTATCGTTCGGTCTGCTACACGCCAATTCGCCTTTTAATATTCGTATTAATTTGAAATGGGAAAATACCCCAAGCACGATAAAAGTACCCGGAAAAGTGCTAGAACGCTGGCGTTTTGAAGGTGCGATGATTGGTGAAATGTATCCGACTTTGCCGTGGTACATGGAGCAATTTGCAGTAGATGCGCCCGGTACGATTCGGGTAGAAATTGTGTCGGCGCGTTACGAACCATTTGACCGAAAACCTTCTTCCGATGATACTTTTCTAAGTGAGCAATTGAATTTTCAAACCAGTATAGAACGCAATCGCGGCGCGGCTTACACGGCAAAATTATCTTTCGTACCCATTATAAAACGAGGTAATAGTTATGAGCGATTGGTAGAAGCGGAGTTTCGCATTATACACGAGCCAAAAATAGAAATCAGCGCGCGCGGACCTTTGAATACCACCGTTTCTGCTTTAAATGATGGCGAACTTTACAAATTTGCGACCAATGACAATGGCGTTTATAAACTCACTTATGATTTTTTAAAAAATAAACTCGGCATTAGCAATTTAGATAATATTGACCCACGAAATATCAAAATTTTAGGTAATGGCGGCGGAATGCTGCCTTTTTTTGTAGGAGCCGGGCGACCCGATGACGTTGCAGAAAATCCAGTGTTGGTAGTGGGCGAAGAAGACGGAAAATTTGACAGCGGCGATTATTTACTTTTTTATGGCGAGAGCGTGGATAAATGGAGTTATGATGCAACAACCGATGAATTCAACCAAGAAAAAAATATTTTTGATACCCGCAATTATTATTTTTTGAAAATCAGCCCAGAACGCGGCAAGCGTATTGCGACTCAAAATTCGATTCCAAATACGGCTTACACCAGCACGACCTTCAACGATTTCGCTCGTTTTGAACAAGATAAAGCGAATTTGCTCTACTATTGGGGCACGGACAAAGGCTCTTCCACGGGTTCTGGACAACGGTGGTTTGGCGACCTATTTAAAGGAAGTCGAGAATTTGAATATAAAAATCTCTTTTCGTTTCCAAATGTCCTCCCTGATGCTCCAGCGAAAATAAAAACCGAAATGGCGCTTCGAGCCTTGCAACCTTCTCGTTTTAATCTGACTGTAAATGGACAGGTTTTCAATAGTGAGAGTGCAAGAGCTGTGAGTTCACTGACAAACAATGAAATTAATTATGCCGAGATTGCTGTTGTTAACACGACGCTTTCCCTGACTTCCAGCGATGTGAATTTTCAAGTGCGGTACAACAATCCCGGCGGCAGCGGCGATGAAAGTCAAGGTTGGTTGGATTTTATACAAATGAATGTGCGCCGCAAACTCACAATGGCAGGCAGCCAGATGGATTTTCGGGACGTACAGACGCGCGCCTACCCGACTTCGACTTTTCAATTGGATAATGCAAATGGCAATTTACTGGTTTGGGATATTACCAATCCGATAGCGGCTATCAATCAAGCGTTTAATTTGAACGGCAACACCCTCACTTTTGGCGCTACGACGACCGATTTAAAAACATTTATTGCATTCGATAAAAATCAAGGTTTAACAGCGGAAGCGGTGGGTAAAATTGGCAATCAAAACCTGCACGAAACGAATAATGTGGATGTGGTAGTGATGTACCATCCTGATTTTGAGTCAGAAGCGAATCGTTTTACAGCACATCGGGAAAAACATAGTGGGTTTTCAGTCAAGATGGTACGTATTGATCAATTGTATAATGAGTTTGCATCTGGCAAAGCGGATCCAACGGCGATACGTGATTTTGCTAAAATGCTGTACGAACGCACGCCGAAATTTAAATATCTCGTGCTCTTTGGCGATGGCTCTTTTGACAATCGGAATGTGTATGGTAAAGGGAACAATTTTATCCCAGTGTACGAAAGAGACGATATGGATCCGGTACTATCCTTTCCATCGGATGATTATTTTGGCATTTTAAACAGTACCAATCCAAATGACCCATTGAAAGGCGATGTAAATATTGGCATTGGCAGGCTGCCGGTAAAGACTTTGCAAGAAGCTCAAGAAGTCGTGAATAAAATTATCAATTATGATACTAATACCGAAACCCTTACCGACTGGCGCAACCGAATGGTATTTGTAGGCGACGATGAAGACAGAAGTCAGCACAGCACAGATGTGAACTCCATTGCCGACCAATTGCTGAATCAAAATCGTTTTTTGAATCTCAATAAAATTTATCTGGATGCGTTTCCGCAAGTCGCTGCTTCGGGTGGCAATCGTTTCCCAGAGGCAAAAGCAGAGTTGAATCGCTCTATTTTTAAAGGCGCATTGGCAGTCACTTATCTCGGTCATGGTGGCGAAAAAGGCTGGGCACAGGAGCGCGTGCTGGAGATTTCAGATATTGTAAATTGGGAGAATATGAATCAATTGCCCTTGTTTATGACCGCTACTTGTTCGTTTACAGGCTATGACAATCCCGATTTCACCAGCGCAGGCGAAGAGACTTTTTTGAATCCAAAAGGCGGCGCGATTGCTTTGATGACCACCGTAAGAGCCGTTTATGCCACGGAAAATGCGGCTTTGACGCGGGCTACGCTGCTGCAATTGTTCACCCGCACGAATGGAAAATACCTGCCGATGGGAGACGCCTTCCGGTTGGCAAAAAATGCGTTTACCAATGATTTCACCGTAACGAATTCCCGCAAATTTTCCTTGATTGGCGACCCGTCTATGAAGTTAGCAATTCCAGAATATGGTGTAAAAACCACCAAAGTTAATACAACCGACGTTGAAAACAACTCAAGAGATACGCTTCGCGCTTTGCAACGCGTGACGGTGGAGGGCATCGTGACGGATTTGAACGGGCAGCAGTTTACTGGTTTTAATGGTGTGGTTTATCCTACTGTTTTTGATAAAGCAACGACTATCACTAACCTTCAGCAAGATGCAGATAGTGATAAGTTTAATTTTTCGGTGCAGCGCAATGTCATTTTTAAAGGTCGTGCCTCGGCTACGAATGGTGCCTTCAAATTTACCTTCATTGTACCCAAAGATATTAATTACAATTTTGGAGTAGGTAAAATCAGTTATTACGCCTCGGATGAAACGGATCAAACGGACGCGACGGGTAGCTACGAACAAATCATTATCGGCGGCACAGATGCCAATGCGCTTGCGGATGACAAGGGTCCAGATGTAGACGTGTTTATGAATTCCGAAGATTTCGTTTTTGGAGGTGTAACGAATGCGAATCCAACTTTGCTGGTAAAATTGCGCGATGATAATGGTATCAACATTGTCGGCAACAGCATCGGGCACGATTTGGAAGGCGTTTTAGATAATAATACCCAGAATTCTTACTTAATGAATGATTTTTATGAATCGGAATTGGATGATTACACACAAGGCACGGTGCGTTATCCTTTATTCAAACTCGCCGAAGGTCGCCACGAAGTGAAAGTTACCGCTTGGGATGTCGCCAATAATGCCGCGCAAGGTTACACCGAATTTATCGTCGCCTCTTCTGGAAAAGTAGCGTTGGAGCACGTTTTGAATTATCCAAATCCTTTTACCGACCGCACTTGCTTTCAATTTGACCACAATTTGGCAAATCAAGAACTGGGCGTTTTGATTCAAATTTTTACCATTTCTGGTCGTTTGGTGAAGACCTTAGAGCAAACTATTTTGTCGGACGGCACGTTACGTCGGGATGACTGCATCGAATGGGACGGGCGCGACGACTACGGCGACCGACTTGCACGCGGCGTTTATTTATACAAAGTGAAAGTACGCGCGAACCTAACCGGCACAGATAACATCAAAGGAGAAAGCGATTTTGAAAAATTGGTTATTCTAAAATAATAGATGTAGCGCATTTTAGAAATGTGCCACACCCATTCAAAAAAAATCTGCGAACCTTGCTCAATAAGTTATCCGTTTTTGCGTATTAGTACAGTTGGTAAAGAATTCGATAAGATTTCCTTAACAAATACAGATGCCAAATCACTACTCACAAATCACATATTCTAAATGCTACATTCAAAAAACATACTAAATTTAAACGGTCTCATGAAAAATTTACTACCTATTACATTATTGGCTACTTTATTTCTCGGTTCGACAGTTCACTTGCTGGCACAGGTGAATGCATCATCTTGTTATTATAATCCGAGCAGTAAAAGATACGAAAATATTGACGGTTCGCCCTGTACGAATACCGTTTCTACCGCCGTTCCTTTCCTGCGCATTGTAGGCGATGCGCGCTCTGGTGCGATGGGTGATGTGGGCATCGGCATCTCTGCGGATCCAAATGCGATTCACTTCAACGCGTCTAAATTGGCTTTTGCAGAACAAAAAACAGCTATTTCAGCTACGTACACGCCTTGGTTGCGTTCGCTGGGTTTGAATGACGTTTATTTAGCATATCTGACGGGCTACACGAAGCTGGATGACTTACAGGCACTGGGTTTTGGCTTGCGTTTTTTCTCGCTGGGCGATATTCCATTTACAGATATTAATGGCGAACCGCTCATCACGGGTCGTCCCAATGAATTTGAATTTGCCGTGGCGTACGCGCGCCAGTTGACGGATAAACTTGCTGCATCTGTAACGGGCAAGTTTATTTATTCTAACCTTGCTGCCGGACAAAGTGTAAGTGGAGAAGTCATTAACGCTGGTATCGCTGGTGCTGCGGATTTTTCGGTGACGTATAAAACAGAGATTGATATGAACACGGCGGAATCCAATCTAACCGTAGGCGCAGCAGTTTCTAATATCGGTTCTAAAATAACGTATACCAAATCGTTGGTTCGAGATTTCATTCCAGCCAACCTCGGCATCGGTGCCGCTTGGGATATTGACTTGGATGATTTTAACCGCATTACTTTTGCAGCAGATGTGAATAAATTATTGGTTCCAACCCCTTGCCAAGGCACGGATTGTGATGTAAATCCTGCAAACGGCACCTTCGATTATAGAGAAGAAGGTTCCATTGGAGGTATTTTTTCTTCTTTTAGCGATGCGCCAGAAGGATTTAGTGAAGAATTGAGAGAAATAAATTATTCCGTTGGTTTAGAATATTGGTACGATAAGCAGTTTGCGGTGCGCGCTGGCTACTACAGTGAACACGTACAAAAAGGCGGTCGCAAATTTTTCACAGTAGGTTTAGGTTTAAAATATAATATTTTCGGCTTGAATTTCTCGTATCTCATACCCACCACCAATCAACGCAATCCATTGGACAACACGCTGCGCTTCTCGCTGCTGTTTGATTTTGGCGCGTTTGAAGAAGGAAACTAGTAATGAAGGAATTAAAAATTAAAGAATGAAAACGGTGTGCTGCACGTCGAAAGTATAGCACATCGTTTTCATTTTTCATTATTAATTTTTAATTAAAAAAAAGCTACCGCAAGCCAATAAGCCGGATTTTGTAATCC
>CAZJXN010000104.1:2886-18761 GCA_964549655.1 uncultured Saprospiraceae bacterium | reverse complement strand
ATTTAAAAGGTGATGTAATAAAAGAAATACCGGTGCCTTAAAAATAGAATTGTGCCTTTGTTGGGTAGGAAATAGCCGTAGCAGTTTTCTGCAAATATATTGAATTGTTTTCATTGGTGCAAGGGGTTGGGGGGAAAGATTTGCCAAATCTTCAAGATTTGGTAAATCTGGTAAAATAACACTCTATACTACACAATCAAATCAAATTCATATTCAATTTCTTCTAACACTTCATCTTCACTAATCATTAATCCCAAATCTTGCCTATATTTTTTTTTGATTACATAATATTTAATTTCTATAAACTTGTTTCCATTGTGAATAGGCAAGTTTATTTGGTTCTTTTCTAAGAATGGTGTTCCCAAAAACTGGCTGAATCTTCCTTTTCTAATCTGTACTTTTAGTTGTTCACCTCCAATAAAATCAAATTTATTTATCAGGCTTTTAAATTTTTTTTCATAAAATAAGGGTAGCACTTTTACGCCGTCAAATTGCTTATAATAATCTTCCTCCCCTTCTTCTGAAGGCTCGAAGGGAATAAGTCTTTTTACAAAATTCTTTAGATTCTTATAAACAGTATCGTATTGTTCTTGCGCTTTCTCGTCAAAAGCAGGGTACACTTGGTCAATATAATCCTGTAATTCAATTTCTTGTATTACACCATTATTTTTTGAAGTAATATCTTGAAATACTTCGAGTGTCTTTTTAATAATATCATCGCTGTAAATAAAGCGGTCGGTTTTATTCCTTTCTGTAAAAATAATACAAGGGCAAGGTGTTTTTTCTTGTTTTCGGTTCACTCTTCCAAAGCGTTGGATGAGTGCATCTAAAGGTGCTGGCTCTGTATAAATAACATCATAATCAATATCAAGACTTACTTCGATAGCTTGTGTACCTACGAGTAGTTGAGGCAGTGCTTTTTGTAGTTGTTTTTCAATTGCAGTTCGGTCTTTTGCTGCAAAACTTCCATGTAAAAGTAAAGCATCGTAATCTTTACTAAATTGTTGATAGACTTGCTGTGCTTGTTGCACTGTATTGCACACTACCAATACATTTTTATTTTCTTCCAAATCCTTTTTGACTAAATGTAAGGTAGAAGCTAATAGCCCTTCTTGTAAAATTAATTGATGCCTTTTAAACTGTTTGTATAGGGCAGATTCAGCTCTAATCTCTATATGTTGACTAATGGCGTTTTGTAAAAGATTTTTCAAAAAAGTAGGCAAGGTAGCCGTCATGATAAATACTTTTGCACTCAATTTTTGCGTAACGTATTCCAGCAAAACGACAATCTGAGCAATGATTTCCGGTTCATACGCGTGAATTTCATCAAAAATGAAGTGTCCACCAACCCATTCAAAAATACCTTTTTCAAACCCGTTTAATCCAAAAATATGCTTGAGCAGTTGGAAAGGTGTCAAAACTTTTAAGGGTGTTTGCAGCGTTTTGAACTGTTCTTTGATTTGTTTGATTTGTTCTTTTTGAGTTGTTGTGTCATCGTCATCTTGGAACATATCATATAAATAAGCATCCAATTTGCCGTGTAACATTCCAACTAAATCTTTTCCAACTCCTTTTTCTTCGCTTCCGAGACGCTCGAACATTGCATTAATAGAAGCAGTAAAAGGAAGAATATAAAAAGTACGTCCTTGCCCGGTTGTTTCTAACTGATACTTGAGCCAAAGTAGTGAAGTTTCTGTTTTACCGGATCCAGTGGGTGCTGTCAGAATCACATTTCCTAAAGTATGCGCAGCTTGCTTTTGATGATAATGTAAATCCAAATTTTTAGCTTGCAATTTTGTTTGCATAGCTTTTAAAAAGTGGAAATGATGTGACTCTAATTTTCTTAACTCACTTATAAAAGCAGAAGAAAGATGGTCACAATGCTTGAAAGCGCCGATCATTAATAGCAGCAGAAAGTGGTCTGTTATATTTTCCTTTTTTTTCTCTTTAAAAAATGAGTTAATGACTGAACCCGGATGTAAAGGAAAGATTTCATTAAGCATAATGTCGCCAAAACTGACAATAAGCGCCTTTACATTCTTTACTTCTACTTTTGCAAATTCACGTTCGTATTCATCCGTATTCTCTTTGTAATTAGGTTCAATAAACGCTCTAAGCTTTGTGTAGCTTTTATGATGCCCAGCTACTACTCTGAGAATTAATTGCTTGTCTCGCTCGTCAATTTGCAAGGCATTAGAGAAAGGAAGCGAAAACAACTCGTGCCGTTGACTATGCCACAAAGTTTCCTTGTTTCCTTGCAAAACTTTTTGAAATTCACAATGACCTTTTCCTGCATCGTGGGTAATAATAGCCAAACGTAACAGCTTCCAAAGGTTTTCTTTATCAAGTATTTTGGGAGCAGCCGGAAAAGTCACTTGCAACTGCTCCCAAATTGCCAGTCCATCTTTAATATGTTGCTCTAATGACAATTGCGGATTCGATTTCGCTAAAAGATGGTTATACATACTGCGAGAAATCTAATTGGTGAAAGTAAATGTCAATACCATTTCTTCCTTGCGACGCATCTGTAAAAGCAGGGGTATTCGTTACTCTGTCAATCACATTGTAGCCAATAATACTATAAGGTTCTGTGCCAATGTTTTTGCGTGGAAAGTCATTAGAAAAATACTTGGGCAGTGCCTGAATCTTGCCGGGAAGTTGATTGTTTTTTAATGGCACAATCTGCCCCTTGATTCGGCTTGCTTTTGGCACTTCATTTAAGTCTATTTCTTTAGGGATGCCGACTTTAGCAAGGTCGCCAGAACGTCCCAGCAAAATATCGTAATACGGTTTGCGCAAATGCTGAACCAATTGTTCGTCTTTTAAATAAAGAGAAAGTTGAACGTCAAATAAAAATTCCCGCTGAATGATATTTGATTTAGTATTATTAGATGGTCTGCCTTTGTTATCTTCAAATTGATAAATCGTTTCCAAATCAAATGTTTTCATCTGATATTGAAAATAGTAGCCAATTTCCAACTGGTGATGTTCCAGATAGTTTCCAGCCGCTGCATTAAGCAAACCCAAAACGGTACTGATGGGAGGCACATCCAGCGTAGGTTGTACGCCACTGATTAAGTTGGGATAACGGAAACTGGCAGTCCATGCACTTATATCTATTCGGAATGCCTTCATTATTCAATATAATTTTGCAGTTCATTACAATACGCATCAATAGCTTCATTGATAGAAAGCTTTTTTACATTTTTAAATGCCTCTGTAAGTTTACTCAATCCTTCCTCATCTAATCTATCAAGAAAACCATTGCGCACACCGATGTAAATATTGCCGACGAATTGGTCTTTGTAATCTTCAAGCACTTCTTTCAATCCATCATGATTAAAAACAAAGGTTCGTTTTTCAACACCGCTGCCCACTATGTGTGTAAAGGGATGATTGCCAGTAGTCATAGTAGAAAGAATGATAAATTTTGGTGTTACGTCACCCATGTTGTTGGTTTGCATCGCTCCGCCGGAAATGAATTTGAGTGCTTTGATAGTTTCTGTAATTCGCTTCACCCGCGTTTCTCTTGCTAAACGAACCAACTGTTGAGGTTCTCCACTTTCTTTTTTCACAAAAGGGTCATTGATTTGCTTGGCTCCGCTTTCCAAAGCTGCTTTTTGAAGTAATTCGGTAAGGTTTTTGAAACCAGTTTTATTGTAAGTAGCAAATGTACCTGCTTGCTCAAAATCCAAAGCAAACATTCCTTTCATAATGGCACTATATTCTTCTTTAACGTAAGGAACTGAATCGCCATCGTGCCGCGCCATACTTGAAAAACCCTTTTCCACTTGAACAGAAGTTACCGAAACTATAGCTGAGTTCTTTAATGGTGAGATTCTGGTTACTGTTACGTTCTCGGTTTTTGGTTTACCCTTGTTGTCAACTACCACATTTCCTTTTTCGTCTAATTTCTCACTTGTGCCTGCTCGCATATAACCAAAAATATCATCATCTGCATATTGAATTGGGTCAGCAGCAGTAAAAGCAACTTTACTTTCACGGGTAATCGGAGATAAACTCCAATTAAAATGCTTTTCTAAAGTATTGCGCCACCAATAGCGCCATGCCTGACCTGATACGTAGGTAAAAGTGCGCCCATTCTTTGTGACTTTTTTTGTTGCCACTGCATTTTCATTTGTACTACTATTATCTTTACCAGCGTTATTTAGTGCTACTACATCTACATCAATAAGAATAAATCCTTGTGTTTTTAAATTTTGCATTGTTGTTTAATTATTTGTAATTAATTAATTTTCTTCTTCAACGGCTTCTTCTACTAATTCAGCTATATCTTCATCATCCAACCAAATCTTTTGCTCGTGCATCTTCTGGTAAATAGCAATCAGAAGCAAGATTTTAGTTTCTTGCCAATAGCTAGTTTCAGGAAATAATTCATGCACATATTCCTGAAGTGTAAAAAGAGGAGCAGAATTCTTATTAACATGATTATCCTGAAAGATTTTAAACAGAGCTCTTTTAAACTCATAAGATTTACCTGCCTTGTGTAGACGTGATAACTTCTTTTTTAAATTGTTTGAATCCTGAAGCACATAATCTGCGATGCGCTCGATGATTTGCAATGTTTTTTCATTCATATTTCTAAGCAATTTTTGATAAAGTTTAACAATTTCAAAATTGAGTGGACGACGCTCGTTTCTTACCCAATTCAGCATTTCCCAATGTATAGCATCACCTTTCAGTAGTTTTTCGTAAATTTTGTTGTACCAATTTTTATAACTGTTATGATTAATAACCTGTACTTCATTCTTTTCTTTAATTTCAAAAGTATCGGCTTCGTAGTTATAAGCAGCATTTTTTTGTCGGAAGTAAGCATTCGTGAAGCGTCGCCAATCTTTTTGAGTAGTTCGATATTGCAAATCGGCATAAAATTGGAAGAGCGCAGCGGAGAAGTTATATAAAATAATTTCAGGAGAAGCACCGAAATTAGTGAAGTGATAAAGGTTTAGCTCTGAGTGTTCTACTTCATCGGAATCTTTTGCTTCCCGTATCCAATTTTGTGCAAATTCAAAAAGCGCACTGGAAGGATTTTTAAATTCGGAGCGAAGCACTCCTTCTCCAATTTTTGTACTAATACGCCGAAGATTCTCCCGAACATTTTCTCTTACAAAATATTCAAGTAATTCATCGTTATTGCTATCCAGAATGGCAATTTTGTCGCTTAACTGCACACATCCGAGCGGTACAAAAAATACCCGAATAAGTGCTTCTTTAGAAAGCATAACACCGCCCTGAAAAGCATGATGAAAATTGATAAAAGTACCTGAACCAGACATAATGTGGTTATCTCTTCCAGCAGGAAATAGCTTTGTTTGTTCGCCAAGAATCCTACAAGCGCCTTTTTCAAAAGGTAAGGTTTCTTCTAATAGCCCTTTGTAATAGCTAAGCGTCTCCGTTATTTTACGCGGTCCCTGAAAAGCAGGCTGTGTAATCTTAGAATTTAAAAAAAACGCATTCAACTTTCCACCCCAATTATTTACATACAATTTAGCTGTATCTTCAATGAGTTTAAGTATATCCGTTGTTTCCCATTCTTTCATTAACGTTTGGATAACCATACCACCGGTATCAGCAAAGGGGTCGCCCGTGCGTCGCGTGAGCCAATTTTGGTTGATTTTGAGTTCTTTTTGCATTATTTAAAAAAGTTGAAGTTGAACTTGTCTTAGAAATTTATCTTTTTTCTCTTTCTGTTTACGTACTTCTCTCATTAGTACCTTTAAAATTTTACCGTTTGCTTGTTTCTCGAAAGAGAAAATAATACCCGCTTCTTTTAAGCGTTCGAGCCGACTGTGTAAGGTGACTTCCGTCGCCGTGTGCGGAATTTTAAAGTTTTCATTCCCGACATAAAGCGAACCTCTGTTTTTGAGTGTTATGACAATAGCTGTGTCAAAACTCCGCTGCATCTCGTAAACTTTTACGATAGCTTTTGCAAGAAGTTTGTCAGAAACGCTTAAATTCGTGTCCGTAATCATTTTTTGAATTTTTTATGAATTAAGAAATTTACGAACACAAAGATACACTCAAAAAACGCCTTTGTTAAATTTATTTGTTTGGTTTAATACAATGTACATTGGGTAAAATAGGTTTTAATAGTTAAAGTGCTGATTATCAGTTTGCAAAAATTTTATTTTTTGCAAAAAAAATGCATGCGTATTGTTATAAAGTCCACTGGAATTGAAATATGTAGATGGTTTTAAACCACAAATTTTTAATCGTACCGTTTGGACTTCCTAAGGCGGCCTCTTTTGGCTGCCTTTTTTCTTTCATCTTAAAGCCCCAAATCCCACGCCCGTCGAGTTCCCCATCCCCACCGTCCAAACAAACGCCAATTGCTCTCCACTTCCCTTCACCCACACGGGGCAGTAGCTGCACTTATTTTCAATACCGCGATAGACCAGCAATTGAGTTTTTGCTTTGGGGTACGTGTGGTCGAATCGGGCGGCAGCCCCCTCGGCGGTTAGTCCGGCTACGCGGAGCTTGTGCTGGAGGGTCTCGGTGAGGAAGTCGTCGCTTTCGGAGTCGGTGTAGAGGTAGTGCTTGTCAGAGCCGTCGGGTAGTTTGCGCTTGATGAACACCGGGCTGGCAAGCAGGAAACGTACTTCGCTTTGGTCGGTGAAAGCTGGCGGCGCTTCAAGGGTGGCTTGCTCCACTTGCATCCCCCAGCGCAGGTAGGGGTCGGCGAGGATGCCATGGATGCTGCGGGAGAGAAAATCGCCGTCAATGGCACTGATAAACCAAGTCGCACCTTGCGGGAAGCGCAGTCCACGAGGGGTGCTTTGCGCGCCTTGTAGCCACGAAAAAGAGTACAGCGACAAGCCGTCGTGGACCTCATTCGGACCCAGCCATTTGTGCAGTACGCCTGCCAGCACGGGTAGGTGATTGAAAGGTACGGTTTCGTTGTTGGGCGTGATTTGTAAGTATATTCGCATGACGTATGGAATTTTATTTTATTATATGCTGGGAATTCAGTGCAATTTATCATCCTTTGCTAAGTTCTACGATTGTTTCATTACAGGGTTTCGTTTTCCATTTATATTTGCAAAATTAAGTTGTACCCCCCTGGCATTACGACCCCAGCCCTCAAAAGTTTCAAAATTTTATTTTTTGTATCTGTTCTTGCAGGTGTTCCAAGAGCGATTCGGGATGAAGGATTTCTACAATCTGGTGGTGGAAGCCGAGTATAAAATTGGTGAGTCCATAAAAACGGTCGTTTACTTTGCATTGAAAATCATAAATGCCTTCTTCCTGTGCTTTTTGAATATGAGCTTGTGATAATGGAAAACGGGATATGAGTTCATTATACGCACCTACGCGGAGCCGCAGGTGTACCGATACTTGTTTGTCTTTGTCGCTCACGATGTAAAAAGGATCAGTTGCCATAACATAATGATGGTTTTCGTATGCCCAAGGATCGTTGGTGAGTTGAATGCGGGTGATGCGTGAAATACGAAAGTGGCGGAGTGCCTTTTTATCCACGTCATAGGCTTGGAGGATGTCATCGGCAGGATTGGGATCGAAGGGTTCAACGCGGCGGTCTTTGATTTCATTACTATTGGAAGAGTGATATTCCAATAAAATGATTTGCCGTTTTTCGCGTTTGGCTTGTTCCAGCAGGTCTATTTTGCTCAAGTAAGGTTTGCGCAAGGAGGCATTACCGAGGCGGGTGAAATCGTAAATGGAGACAATTTTGCGTTTGAGTTTCTCCATGCTGGGGTCATGGTGACCCAAGCGGTTGATGACCTCTAATAAAAAATTTTGCTCTTTTTCTGAAAAATGGAGCAAATCTTTCAATTCTTCGTAGGTTTTATCGGCTGCAAAGCCATAGCGGTACTTTTCGTCGTATTTTACTTCATAACCGGCAGTTTCAAAGTTTTCAAAATATTCTTTGATGGCATCCGGAAGTACATTGAAGCGTTCGGCAAGCTGGCGTTTGGTATAGCGGAAAGGCTGCTCCAGTAAAATGCGTTGCAGTTTTAAAATGCGGACTTTGTGTCCGTCTTCTTTGGATGTTTTTTTCATAGGTATATAATATTTTGCTAATGAGCCGATTATTTTAATTACGGCCTCAAAGTTGCATCCAATTACAATATGTTTTATTGGAAATACGCTAAAGTATGATTTTAGTTACACAAAAGGAAGGATTATAGCATTCTATTATTTGTAATAAAATCAGCTCCGATGCTACTAAATTGCTCCGAATGAGAATGCATCTACTTATCAATTTTGAATTCATCCGAAAGCTTTGCTCTTTTGGAGAAAATGTGAAGGTCTTAATGCCACAGCATTTAGCTAATAATATTATGGCGCATCATCGAAAAGCGTTACAACGGTGTGTGCACATTTGAGGAATAAAAAGTTATTGACACAAATCAAATCAATTTTTGCTGGCAAATAGCTGGCAAATAAAAAAAGGCTACGAAACTTCAATTCCGTAACCCTTTGATTGTCAGTTAGTACCGAAAGCGGGAGTCGAACCCGCACAGGTTACCCCGCACGCCTCTGAAACGTGTGCG
Source organism: uncultured Saprospiraceae bacterium (assembly GCA_964549655.1). Lineage (GTDB taxonomy): Bacteria > Bacteroidota > Bacteroidia > Chitinophagales > Saprospiraceae > JADJNW01. Next base: position 10,227 of record CAZJXN010000104.1, on the reverse strand, counting down.
TCTACCAATTCCGCCATTCCGGTAAGCCTCTTTTTATTTAACGAGTGGCGAATTTAGATAAATTCTCCTGAATGCGCAAGAGGTATTTCTTTTTTAGATAATAATCTCTGACCGCAGAAAGTTCCTGCGCAGTCGCTTTTTCGTCTTTATAATATTCTATAATAGAAGTTACTTCCGAGTAAATATCGCGCTCCTGATTTGCAATTTCTTGTAACACTTGTTGATACGTAGCTTCGTTAAAATCAAATTCCAAGTCCATCAAATTTTCATTGATGTCCATCATATCCAACAAAAAGTCTTGTGGAATTTTATTTTCGCCTTCGGCAGCAAGCGCGTTTTTTAACTTTAAAATGTATTCCATCCGTTTATCAAAATCGGATAAGGTACGATACGCTTGGTTATTTAAGGTAGATAACTCTAATATTTCCGCCTGCTTTTCAACCGATTCTAACGTATAAAAATCAGGATGAAATTGTTTACTATTTTCGTAGAAACGCTGTTTCAACAGTGTTCCGTCAATATTGAATGCAATTGGAATATTGAAAAATTCAAAATAATTCATTCCAACTCTATTTACCAAACCAACCTTTTATTGCCTCCCAAATGTCAAGTCCATTTGCAAAAACAATGAGTCCCAGCACCAGAATAAAGCCAAAAGTGGTAGCATATTCTAAAAACTTATCGCTCGGTTTGCGACCGCTCACCATCTCGTAAAGCAGAAAAAGAACGTGACCACCGTCAAGCGCGGGAATCGGTAAGAGATTCATAAATGCCAACACCAGCGACAAAATAGCGGTCATCAGCCAAAAACGTTCCCATATCCACTCCCCACCAAACATCCCGCCAATAGAGCCTAATCCACCCAGACTTTCAGACACTTTGATACGTCCTCTAAACATCTGCCCAAAGGCTTTTGCTTGGTCATTCAAAAAACCTAACCCTTTTGTAACACCTGCGGGAATAGCTTCTGCGATTGTATAATCTTGGCGTTTGAAATCAAAGAAATTATCTAAAGTTTTAGCGGCTACGCCTATTTTACCGTCTTCGGTCATTTTTACATTTAGATCAACTGTATCGGTCGTATTGCGCAATACGGTTATCTTTACCTCATCATTTTTATGCTGACGCGCCAATTTTGCAAACTCATGAAAGTAAGGCGTTGGCGCATCATTAAAAGCAATGACGCGGTCGTCTTTTTGCATACCTGCTTTTTCAGCAGGAGAGTCTTTACCAAATTCATTCACTATAAAAGGAGTACGCGCCCCAAAAATGACTTTATTTTTATTATCTCGCTTAGAAAGAATGCCCACAAATTTTTTATCAATCGGCAAATCCATTACATTTCCATCGCGCTCTATTACTAATCGGTTGGCATTATTAATAATAACTTCCCGAACAATGGCACGATCATTAAATTTTATAAATGCTTGATTGCCAATTGCTTTTATTTTATCACCATCGCGCAAGCCCATATCCATACCGAGTGAATCCACGTAAATGCCGTACTTTACATTTTCGGCAGGAAGATATTGTTCACCCCATACCCACAACACCATTGCATACAGGAAAAAACCAAGAATAAAATTGACCGTGACGCCACCCAACATAATGATGAGACGCTGCCAAGCTGGTTTGGAGCGAAACTCCCAAGGCTGCGGTTCGCCTTTCATTTGCTCGGTATCCATACTTTCGTCTATCATGCCGGCTATTTTTACATAGCCACCCAGCGGCAGCCAGCCTATACCGTACTCTGTCACATCTTTGCGGTCTTCCGGGTATTCCTTATTTTTATTGAAAATACTGGCAACATTCCAACGACCATTGATTTTACGAGCTTTAAAAACCGCAAACCAAGGGTCGAAAAACAGATAGAATTTTTCTACTCTTGTATTAAACCAACGAGCCGGTAAGAAATGCCCCAACTCGTGTAAAGTGACCAAAATCATGAGGCTGAGTGTCAACTGCCCCGCCATAATCAAAATATCCATGCGTATATTGCTACTTTTAAAAAACGATTCGATTGCTATTCAACGAAACACTATTTTAGCGCCACGGTTGAAAAAGACGAACGTTAAAGGTACTTTATTTTTGATAAACCGATGTTTTTTTTAGACTTAGAGACGTAGAATGGAGACTAAGTGACTTAGAGAACACGTGACAGAGCGACCAAGTGAGAAGTGCCAAATAACGAATCACCAATCACCAATAACCAATCACCAAATCACGAAATTCCATGATATTATTTTATACAAAGGATATTAAAAATGAGTTGGCTACTTTTCATACGGAAGAGGCCCATCATTGCACGCAAGTGTTGCGCAAACGGGTGGGCGATCTTGTTACTTTTGTGGATGGAAAAGGCTGGTTTTATGAAGGAGAAATAATAGATATTACAAAAAAGAATTGCACTTTACAAATTGTCAGACAGTGGGAAGACCCATATCGGCGCACCTTTCAAGTTCATATCGCTATTGCACCTACTAAAAATATGGAACGATTGGAATGGTTTTTGGAAAAAGCGACCGAGATTGGGGTGGACACGATTACGCCGCTACTTTGTGAACATTCCGAGCGTAAAATTATTCGGCTCGACCGTTTGGAGAAAATTCTTCTTTCCGCTATGAAACAATCTCTGAAAGCAACCCTACCCATTTTACAAGAATTAACACCTTTTAATACTTTTATAAAATCACAAATGATTGACAATCACAAATTCATTGCTTATTTAGGTGATGAAAATAATCCACATTTAAAACAAGTTTACCCTAAAGCTCAAAGTGCTATCGTATTGATTGGACCAGAAGGCGATTTCTCTGAAAAAGAAATACAAAGTGCTTTACATCAAGGATTTATAGGTGTAAGTTTGGGCAATAGTCGGCTGCGTACGGAGACGGCGGGTGTGGTGGCGACCCATATTTTACAACTGATGAATGAATAATTAAAAGTTATTTCATTATTCATTCGTTCGTTACTCATTATAAATTATTACTCGTTTGTTCCTTCTAAAATACTGCCGAATATTTAGCCAAAAAGCAGCAAATAAATATAAAATCAAGGGAGAACCCATTGTAATAAAGGATATATAAATAAAGTAGAGCCGAACGGTAGAGGAAGCGATGCCCATTTTCTTACCCAAGTAACTGCACACGCCGAAAGCCGAGCGCTCCAAATGATGTTTTAATTGTTGCATAATATATAAAGTATTTTGAATAATATTGCTTGGTTAGAAAGGAAGGAAAAGATATCCTTTTTTGTTCAAAAAATTTAATAATAAATGGCTGATTTTGACAAAATAGGAATTTTTAAACAACTTTTCTACTTCTCGGTTTATGACTTCGAATGTACATTCGTAAACTCAAAAGCCACAAAAATCCAATGGACTTACATAGTAAAACCCCTTTTTGGCTCGTCAAAAGCGGATTGGTTCAATCTTTTCCTTCCTTAAAAACCAATTTAGAAACGGATGTTGCCATCATAGGCGCAGGTATTACGGGCGCGCTGGTCGGCTATCATTTGGCGAAAGCTGGGGTAAAAGTGGCACTCTTTGAACGGCGGCACGCGGGCATGGGCAGCACGAGCGCGAGTACGGCGCTGTTGCAATACGAGATTGATACCCACATGACGCAATTAGCAGAATGGTTTGGCGAGGCAAAAGCAGCGCGGAGTTATAATTTATGCCTGGATGCTATTTTAAAATTACAAGATTTGTGTAATGATTTGAATATTAGTAATGAATTTCAGCTCAAAAAGAGTTTTTATTATGCTTCCAGCAAACGTGATGTAAAGAGTCTGCAAAAAGAGTACGAACTGCGTCGTAAGCATGGGATTGAATTAGAATATTTAGAGAAAAAAGAAATTGAAAAACAGTTTCCATTTTCAGCTCCAGCAGGTTTGTTATCGAAAGTAAGCGGACAAGTGGATGCTTATAAAATGACGCACGCACTTTTAGGAAAATTGCCCGAAATGGGCGGCAGCATTTACAATCAAACGGAAATAAAAGACATTCGCTACCATAATGATTGGGTAGAATTGCGCACGGAAGATGATTGTCAAGTGCGCGCCAAGCGCCTCGTCATTGCCGCCGGTTATGAATCGCAAAAATATTTAAAACAAAAAGTCGAAAACCTAAATTCCAGCTACGCCATCATCAGCGAACCCATGCCAGAGCAAGATTTTTGGCACGGAAACTGTCTCGTTTGGGAAACGGCTCGCCCGTACCTTTATATGCGCACCACGAGTGACTATCGTATTTTGATTGGTGGCAGAGACGAAAAATTTTATAATCCCGACCGCCGCGACCGACTTATTGAAAAGAAAGCCGAACAATTGGAAAAGGATTTTACGAAATTATTTCCTGATGTGCCGTTCAAAAGAGACTTCCAGTGGGCAGGCACGTTTTCGGAAACGGAAGATGGATTGCCTTATATCGGGGAGTCGCCGGAGCGTCCACTCACGTATTTCGCGCTGGGTTTTGGTGGCAATGGGATTACGTTTAGCCTAATTGCAGCGGAGATGATTCGGGATTTGTATTTGGGAAATGCGAACAAGGATGCGGAGATATTTGCATTTGACAGGAAGCGTGTCTGAACTGTGATTTATTTGATTATTATGATTTCTATGATAATTTTACATTTTGCTTCATAGTGATAAAAGCGAAAACTAAATCCGCACAATCCGCGTCATCCGCGTTCCAATGGAAGTGTAAAGAGCAAGTAGCAAGCGAAAAAATCAAGCCAATCATAAAAATCAAATAAATCACAGTTCAGACAAATACCCCACGACGAGCCGCGCCGCCCGTTCCGAAGCCCCGGCGTTCCCCAGTTTTTCTCGCAATTCTTCATATCCTTTTTTAATTACATTTACCTTTTCAGGTTGTAAAATTTCCTGTAATGCTTGTCGCAAATTACTCGTAATCAACTCATTCTGAATCAATTCCTTCACCAACAATCTATCTACAATCAAATTCACCAGCGCAATAAACTTTATTCTCTTGGCAACTAATCGTTTTGCAATGGCATACGACATCGCCCCGCCTTTGTAACAAACCACTTCTGGCACATTAAACAAAGCAGTTTCTAGCGTCGCTGTCCCCGATGTGACCAGTGCAGCTGTGGAATGGCTCAATAAATCATACGTCTGGTTTTGTACAAAACTGATGCTTGCTGAAAATTTCGATTCCTTTAAAATGGCATCATAAAATTCCTTCGGCTGTGAAGGTGCTCCGGCTATTACAAATTGATAATCAGGAAAATCCGACGTAACGCTCAACATTACTTCCAACATTCGACTAATTTCCTGCTTCCGACTTCCCGGTAAGAGCGCGATAATTGGTTTTTCTGATAAATTATTTTGTTGTAAAAAATCTGGCGAGGCTTTATAATTTTCTATTACATCTAATAATGGATGCCCGACGAATTCTACTTTGTAATCATATTTTTGGTAGAATGCTTCTTCAAACGGCAGAATCACCAACATTTTATCCACCGTTTTTTTAATATCATGTACCCGACTGGCGTGCCAAGCCCACAATTGCGGCGAAATGTAATAAATCACTTTTAAGCCCTGTTCTTTTGCCCACTTTGCAATGCGTAAATTAAACCCCGGATAATCCACCAAAATCAACACATCTGGTTGGTAGTCAATTATATCAGCTTTACAAAATTCAATATTCTTTAAAATCGTCCGCAAATTCTTTACCACTTCCACAAATCCCATAAACGCCAATTCTTGATAATGCTTCCGCAAATCGCCCCCCGCCGCCTGCATCAAGTCACCCCCCCACACCCGAAAATCCGCCGCCGAGTCCTCTTTTTTCAAGGCTTTCAATAAATTTGAGCCATGCAAATCCCCTGAAGCTTCGCCCGCTATCACGTAGTACTTCATAATTGTGTTCTAGTGTTCTGGTGTTAATGTGTTCTTGTCCGCTCGTGACAAATAGTACACTGATTTTTTAGGATGGTTATGATTTTTTATGATTAAATCAGTCAACACCATAAAGAATCTTATAGAATCAGTGTCCCATCAAGCCCTGCGCGCAAAATATCACAATATTATTAAACAAGCTTCGCTCCAAAGTAAACGAACCAAATGACCGCATAAACCAACGTCGCCAGCACCAGCCCGCGCATAGACTGCGTCAAGCGCTTCTTTTGAAAAAAATTCAAGGGAATCAAGTTCAAACATACTGCTACAATACCCAAGGTCCGCTGCCGAAAATTCGCCGAAAAACCGCGTCCACTCAATGCCCCCGCCGATTCCAGCCCATCATAAATCATTAGCAAAAGCGCATATCCCACAAAAGGCAACACCAAACCAATTAACAACCCAAACCAAAGCATATTTCTGTTCATAATTTTATTATATTGTAGAGGGAAGAAGATGGAGAAAAGAGGGACAAATCCTACTTCGTGCTTCGTGCCTCGTATTTTGGGTTATCCCTCTACCCTCGTCCCTCTACTCTCTACTGAAAATTCCATATCTTTCATTTTACGTAGCGCCTCATAATTCGTCAAATCATGCATGGAAGGCACCACCGACACATACCCATTTTCCAGCGCCCAAATATCCGTATCATCCGCCAAATCCTCATTTTCAAACTTGCCCGTCAGCCAGTAATACTTCACCCCGCGCGGGTCTTTCGCCTCCACAAATTCTTCCACCCAACGCGCATCCGCCTGCCGACATAACCGAATCCCCTTGATCGCCTCCGTCGGCAACTTCGGAATATTCACATTCAACAAATTCCCGTGTGCCATCCCATTCGCCAGCACATACTGCATAATCTGCCGAATAAATGGCTTCCCCTCCTCAAAATCTGCCTGTGCCGAGTAATCCAACAACGAAAACCCAATCGCCGGTGCGCCCTCCAACGAAGCCTCCATCGCCGCCGACAGCGTCCCCGAGTAAATAATATTAATCGAAGCATTCGAACCATGATTCACGCCCGACACACACAAGTCCACGATCCGGTCTTTCATCAGCACATTTTTCGCCAGTTTCACACAATCCACCGGCGTTCCCGAGCAATCATAAGCCGCCAACACCCCTTCAAATACGCCCTCCATCGCCCGCAACCGAATCGGCTTATCAATCGAAATCGCGTGTCCCATGCCACTCTGCGGCGCATCCGGTGCCACCACAATCACATCCCCCAGCTCCAACGCCACCTCCACCAGCGCTCTTATTCCATTCGCCGTGATTCCGTCGTCATTCGTAACTAATATTAATGGTTTTTTCATTATTTTAGATTTTTAGATGCCAGATTAAAAGATGCCAGATGCCAGATACGCTCCAACTTTTACATTTTACATTTCGCGGTTTTACATTTTAAATTCCAGACGA
>CAZJXN010000104.1:0-2786 GCA_964549655.1 uncultured Saprospiraceae bacterium | reverse complement strand
ATTTTACATTTCGCGGTTTTACATTTTAAATTCCAGACGATTAGATGCCAGACGCGCTCCAACTTTTACATTTTACATTTCGCGGTTTTACATTTTAAATTCCAGACGATTAGATGCCAGACGCTCCAACTTTTACATTTTACATTTCGCGGTTTTACATTTTGACTTTTATTTGGGCGTGCCCCTACGGGTCGGGCTATCCGCTTGTACCTTCCTACGGTCGGTACCGCTCCTATCCCTCACGCAGCAGCCGTTTTCATTTCAACAGCCGTCAAACCAGAAGCGAGAGAAGAGAAGTGAGAAGCGAGAAACTCCCAAACCTTAAACAAAAAAAACATTTCGCCGCAAAGCTACAATTATGACCCTTATTTTACCATTCAATTAAACTTGAAAAGTTGTTCAATGTTGTAGTTTCGTTCGCAAAGCAAATGCTAAATTTTAAATTTTTAGTGCTGAATGCCTTCGTTTCTACGCATTCAACATTAAAAACTAAACATTCAAAATTAAACATTGCAGTATGACTGCTAAAAAAGGCATCCTCCTCGTCAATCTCGGTACACCCGACGCACCCGACCGTCCGGCAGTCTATCGCTATTTATTACAATTTCTGCTCGACCCGCGCGTCATTGATGTCAATTGGTTATCGCGCAATGTATTGGTCCGAGGCATTATCGCACCTTTCCGCTCCGGCAGTTCTTCTAAGTTGTATCAAAAACTTTGGACCCAAAACGGTTCTCCTTTAAAATATTATGGAAATCGAGTAACGGAAGGACTTCGACATTTATTGGGTGAAGACTACGAAGTCGAACTCGCCATGCGCTACCAAAGCCCGTCCATCGAATCCGCCATTGAAAAATTACTGCAAAAGCAAGTCTCCGAAATCACCGTTTTACCCCTATTTCCACAATACGCTTCCGCTTCCACCGGCTCGGTATATGAAGAAGTAATGCGCATTCTACAAAAAAGAAACGCCATACCACCGCTGAAATTCATCAACTCCTTTTACGATTACGAACCCATGATTGACATATTCGCGGAGAACGCTCGGCAATTTGATATTGAAAGTTACGACCATATTTTATTTAGTTATCACGGTTTACCCGAACGCCAACTGCGAAAAGCCGACGATTTCAATCATTGTTTGCAAAAAGAAAATTGCTGTAATTCTATCGGTCCGGTCAATCAATTTTGTTACTCCGCACAGTGCCACGCGACTACCCGCGCACTTGTTGCCAAACTGAATCTACCGGAAGGCAGCTACACCACCTCCTTCCAAAGCCGCTTGGGACGCACGCCCTGGGTAAAACCGTACACCACCACCATTTTAGAAGAACAAGCCCAAAAAGGCACGAAAAGACTCTTAGTTTTTAGTCCTGCCTTTGTAGCCGATTGCCTCGAAACCATCGTAGAAATCAGCGATGAATACTATCACGAATTTCGAAAAATGGGCGGTGAGCACGTGCAATTAGTGCCCAGTTTAAATGATAATCCGAAGTGGATCGCGGCGGTGAGAGATTTGGTGGTAGGTGCGTGATTGTATCCGCCGCCATACCACTGCGGGTGATGTTTCCGTCATGCCCCGTTCCGTCGGCTCCGGCATCAGCAAGCGTTCCAATGCCCGCCGCATATCTTCCTTCCGAATCGTCTGCCCCGCCTGCTTCGATGCCCACGTTGCATAGGTCATAAGCTCCCGTGCGCGCCGTCATTGCTTGCGATAGCTCGTAATAACACTGCGTAATCTGTAAATTGCGTGTATTGGCTCGCCAGCCGTGGCAATTTTATCAACTTCTTGAAGGGTGGGAAAGGGCTTCATAGCTGTATTTTGTGTAGCTAAAGTTAGAGAATTTTAAAGGGTTTTTGCTGTTTTTTTTACAATTGTTTAAATAGAATAGATTTTAACTTTTGCATCCTTGGTTTCGCTCAAAATAATGAATACTTTTGTTAAGAGGTTACAAACTTAAAAACCTGATATAATATGAAAGTTCTTAGTCTTACACTATTTGCTACTTTGCTCGTAATTTACTGCACGGCACAAAAACCGGTGCTCATTAAAAACATTAATCCAACATCTCAGTCCTACATTTCTAACCTTACTCTTTTTAAAGACAAAGTATTTTTTTCAGCTGCAGATGATAGAGGTTCTGCTTTGTGGTGTACAGATGGTACATCGCAGGGTACTATCAAAGTAAAAGATGTGATAGCAGGGATGAACAGTTCTAATTTTAACCTCCCTTTTACTGTTATGGGAGATAAAATGTTTTTCGTGGGAAAACTGTCAGAATTATGGGTCAGCGACGGCACCACTAATGGCACTAAATTAATAAAACAATTTAGTAATGGTAATCACAGTGGTTTAGGAGAATTCACCGCCTTTGAAAATAAGCTGTTTTTTAGAGTAGATAATGGCGAAGGTGATGCACTTTGGGTCACCGATGGAACGCCCGAAGGAACTGTAAAAATAAAAAATTTTATACAAAGCAACGATGCATATAGATATCCTGCCAACATGATGGTGATAAATGATAAGCTTTTCTTTCGATTTGGAGAAGGCTCAGTGGCAAATGAATTATGGACGACTGATGGTACTGAAGCGAGTACAGTCAGATTACTTAAAATAGAAACTTCAGACGCTCCATTAATGGATAATTTTACAGCCATCGGAAATAAAATATTTTTCAGGCTAAATAGCGATTTATGGGTAACCAACGGAACACCTTCAAATACATTTCCTTTATGCAAAATACTAGGGAACTGGAGTCCTCAGTTTGGTAATGAAAAGAATGTAG
>CAZJXN010000103.1:0-18933 GCA_964549655.1 uncultured Saprospiraceae bacterium | reverse complement strand
ATTTTTACCACAAAGTCCACAAAGTTTTATCACAAAGTTCACAAAGCACTTACAGACAACTCGTTAACTAACTAGCAACAAGCCGAGCCGCTTTAAATTTATTATTTAACAAAATTATTAAAAACACAATAACCAAACCCGTATAAATCACACTCACCACATACGCCTGCGGAATATCCTGTAAATTAAACCGTTGCAATTTTTGAATGGTAAATACCGAAATCATCTGCCGCGATTGACTGCCCAATAATAAGGGAACTTCATAAGCGCTCATTACAAATATAAAATATAATACCAGCGTTGCAAAAGATTTATTTAACAAAACCGGAATCATTACTTTCCATGTAATTTGCGTGTGTGTAGCGCCCATCGTTTTAGCTAAATCCGTATAAGATTGCAAGCGTTCACTTTGATATAAATTATTAAATAGGATAACAAAAAACGGAGTCGCCATGCAAGTATGCGCGAAAATAATACCAATGCCCCACGAGTCATTTATCCAATCAGGGAAGTTATTTAAATCAGATAGCAAACCAATTTGAAAACTAATTCTGGATAGAATCCCACTTTTAGCGAGTAATTGAAAGGTATAAAATGCCATCACCGTTGCCGGAAAAACCAACGGCATATATATCATAAACGACAACGTACCTCGTCGAAACCACTGTCCAAACCGCACCACCACCAACAACGCAATCGAAACGGATAATAGAATCGTCATTGCCGCCACATAAAAACTGAATCCCAGCGACCGCCAAAACTCGCCCGCCGTCAACACTTGCTTCCAATTTTCTAAAGTAAAACCAGTATTTAAAATTCCAATAAAGCCAAAACTGTATAACAAAGCATAACCAATACCAACTATCATTGGTACGGCAGTGAGTAAAATAAAAAATATAAAACTTATATTTTTAAATTTCATCCAATGTTAATAATTGAGCAAATTTATTTTACCCACAGCACCGCACCAGTCATTAACCATTTATAATTGACCATTGACCATCGCATAATAAAGGGGAAATCACATAAATTAGCTATTCGGAGGTGGCGATTATTTAAGTCAAATTACTTAATTAAGTTAGTGAGTATATTTAAATTATAAAATAAATTCAATTCAAGTTATTGGTTATCAACATATTGAGCGACTGCTGACTGCCTACTGAAAACTGCCTACTTACTTATTAAGTACTAAAGCACTTTTGTTTTAACCGCAGAGAACGCAGAGCCAATAGTACTTGCTTTGCGAAAGAAATATAATTTAATATTGCTCGATTACTTAATTTAGTGAGTATATTTAAATTATAAAATAAATTCAACTCAAGTTATTGGTTATCAACGCATTGAGCGACTGTTAACTTCAAACTGCCTACTGACTTACTCTTCCAAGCCATGTTCATGAATGGTGTTTAATAATTCTTTTGGCAACTGCTTCGACGTTTTCGCGCCTAATTCCCGAATTCGCTCTGCTCTGCCCAACAAGGTATGCCCGTGCCGACTTGAGTCTGTCAATTTATTCATTGCATCCTGGTAAGCACCTTGCGCAAGGTTGAGCCGTTGCCCAACGAGGCGCAAATCTTCCACAAAATTGCACAATTTATCATACAGTAAGCCACTTTGTCGCGCAATTTCCAACACATTTTTTTGCTGGTTTTCTTGCTTCCAAATGTAGGAAACCGTGCGCATAGTGGCGAGTAAAGTGGAGGTGGTCACGAGTACAATATTTCTATCCAGCGCATCCAAAAATAGCTTGTTATCATTTTGAATAGCGACGCTGAACGCTGGTTCGATGGGAACAAATAACATTAAATAATCCGGCGAATTGATTTGATATAAATGCTGATAATTTTTATCACTCAGGTCTTTGATGTGTTTGCGCAAGCTATTGCAATGCTCTTGCAGGCAGCGTTGGCGGCTTTGGTCGTCGGGCGCATTATAAAATTGCTCATAAGCGACTAATGAAACTTTAGAATCTATAATTAAATGCTTACCGCCGGGCAAATCTATGATAAAATCAGGGCGTTTATGCTGTCCGTCTTCATCGAGGAAACTCGGCTGGGCACGATAGTGAATGTCTTTGGTGAGTCCGGCTTTTTCGAGGAGCATTTCGAGGCGGAGTTCGCCCCAGTCGCCCTGCGATTTGTTGTCGCCTTTTAGTGCGCTGGCCAGGTTATTGGCATCTTGGCTGAGTTGTTGATTGAGCAAGCGCAGGTTTTCGATTTCCGTTTTGAGCGAGATGCGATCTTTGGCTTCATCTATAAATTTCCGTTCAATCGAATCTTCAAAATCTTTAATTTTTTCGCGTAATGGATTTAAAATATCATTTAGTTGTTGCGAATTTTGTGCTGTAAATTTTTGACTTTTTTCTTCTAACAAGCGATTAGCGAGGTTTTCAAATTCTACCCGCGCTTGTTGTTGCATTTTTTCAATCTCCAATTGCTGCGTACCGAGTTTTTCATTCAAATATTTAAAATCTTGATACGAAGCGGATAAATCAGCAGAAAGCGTCCGAATTTCTTCCTGTTTTTCTACCAAATCTTCTTTTTGTACATCCGTTTGTTGTTGCAAATTTTCGTACAATTCCCGCAGCACATAACGGCTTTCCAAGTCCGACTGACCAATCATACCTTTCGTAAAACGCAGCTTGGCAAAGAGCCACGCAATCAACCCGCCAATCAAGAGACTGAGCAACACCAACGGAAAAAGGAGCACATTTGACATATTTGGTTTTTCTTTGTGCGTAAAAATGCACTATTATTGGCAGCTTGTCAACTTTTTAGTGAGCTTTTAGAAACAAATTGGTTTTGATTATTAATTTTTAATCAATTTCAAAAATTAGCAAATTTGTGTTTTTTTTGCTCCTTTATTTTTTATAAATTATCAACTATGCTTATCTCATCTTCGCTTCTTAGGTAGGATTTTGAAACCAAAGCAATAATTATACAATAACCCTCTCGTTGTACAACAAATTTTGCTCCAATTCCTTTCTTAACTGCTGTCGTTTGTTAGCAATAAGATTTTATCTTGCAAGGATTCTGACAACAGCTCGTCTGTTTATAAAATCTGTATTTTAGTGTAAACAAATTTTCCACAATTGTATGAATAAATTAGATACGGTTGATAAGCATGGCGCTGCGACCCGCGTCGCTTGGGGCGGCGTTTTATTGGCTTTTGGCATTGTATTTGGAGACATTGGCACTTCGCCGTTGTATGTTTTTAAGGCGATTATTGGAGAGGCTACCATCAGTAAAACCTTGGTGTACGGCGGAGTCTCAGCCGTTTTTTGGACGCTGACATTTCAAACAACCTTAAAATATGTGCTCATCACCATGCGTGCCGATAATAACGGCGAGGGCGGCATTTTTTCCTTATACACGCTCATACGCCAGCAGTGGAAATGGCTCATGTGGCCCGCCATTGTAGGCGGAAGTTTTATGATTGCCGATAGTTTAATAACACCACCGATTTCTGTGACTTCTGCGATGGAAGGCTTGCAACAATTGAATCCAGACATCGAGATTTTACCTTTTACCATTCTCATTATCGTCATTTTATTTTTATTTCAGCAATCAGGAACCCATAAAATCGGTAGGTTTTTTGGTCCAGCTATGATTATCTGGTTTGGAATGCTGGCGACTTTGGGCGTTGCTAATATGCTGACGGACGCATCGGTATTGCAAGCAATAAATCCATATTATGCTTATGACTTGTTGGCAAATTATCCAAACGGCTTTTGGGTGCTGGGTGGTGTGTTTTTGTGTACCACAGGCGCGGAGGCATTATATGCAGATATGGGTCATGTAGGACGGAAAAATATTCAAGTAGCATGGATTTTTGTAAAAACCTCCTTGTTATTATGTTATTTTGGAGAAGCGGCGTTATTAATGCAACATCAAGGACAAACATTGGAATTTATTCACCCATTCTATGACATGGTTCCGAAGTGGTTTTTAATACCGAGTATTATCATTGCAACCAGCGCGACGATTATTGCAAGTCAGGCTTTAATAAGTGGTACGTTTACTTTGTTTAATGAAGCGGTGCGTTTGAATATGTGGCCCAAGCTGCGTATTGAGTTTCCCAGTGAAATGCGCGGACAAGTGTACGTACCAGCTATTAATTGGATGATGATGATAGGGTGTATTTTGGTTGTTTTATATTTTCAAGAATCGAGCAGAATGGAGGCTGCATACGGTTTGTCGGTAACATTGACTATGCTGATGACTACGATTTTGTTGGCGTTTTATCTTTACACGCGTAAAGTTAATGTATTCTTGAGACTATTATTAATCACCGTTTTTCTCACGATTGAAAGCGTTTTTCTTATTTCCAACTTGAGCAAAGTAGCGCACGGAGGCTGGATTACCTTGATGATTGGAGCAATATTAGTCGCCACGATGTACGTGTGGTACGCCGGGCGGCAATTGAAAGAAAAATACCTGAAATATGTGCAACTAAGTCAGTTTCAAGCACAATTGGCTACCCTAAGTAATGACCAGAGCCAGCCGAAATATGCCACGCATTTGGTATATCTCACCAGTTCGGACCATCCAGCCATTATTGAAGAACGCATTATGGAATCCATTTTGGCACAGCAACCCAAACGGGCGGATTTGTATTGGTTTATACATGTGGATGTGGACGACGCGCCTTACACTAAAGCGTACGATGTAAAGATTATAGAGCCAGAAGAAATTGTATATGTGCGTTTTCGTTTAGGATTTCGAGTCGTGCCACGTATCAGTCTGTTTTTCAAGCAAGTAACACAGGAATTAATTGCAAATAAAGAAGTAAACATTCAGCAAAATTATTATACTTCCGACAAACCTTATTTAACGGGTGACTTCCGGTTTGTAGTGATGAAAGGCTTTCTATCATTAGAAAATAACTTGCCGTTTTGGCAAAATATAACGATGCGACTGCACTTTTTATTGAGCAGTATTAGCTATCCAGACACCAAAGCGTATGGCGTGGATTATAACAATTCAATCGTAGAGCGCGTCCCGTTAATCATTAGTGAGCCAGATAAAGAGGATGTGAGTTTGGAAAGAATACGTGATGCTCAATAAATTACATATCAATAGAGTGTAATGATTGCACAAGTGGTTTTACTTTTTTTGCAATATCTTTAATGGTTACTTTATCTAAATTAGTAAGACTTTGCAATTTAAAAAGTATTTTTAATTTGGTTTTTTGTTCGATAATGCGCTCATTTTCAGGATGTGTTTCGCCATTAAAAATTAATCCGGCTATCGGAATATTTCGATGTTGTAATGCTTCTATGCTTAATAAAGTGTGATTGATGCTTCCTAAGTAATGTTTTGATACTAAAACGACCGGCAATTGTAAATATTGAATCAAATCTATTATACAATCTTTATTATTTAATGGGACGAGTAAGCCACCTGCGCCTTCTACCACGAGGAAATTATCGGTAGTCACCAAATTTATTTGGTGTATGTCAATTTCAACTCCATCAATACCAGCCGCCGCATGAGGCGACATCGGCGTTCTCAAACGATACGCTTCTGGATGAATATGGGTTTTAGCATTACTAATCCAACTTTGCACTTTCATCGAATCGGTATTTTCCAAATCGCCCGCTTGAATGGGTTTCCAATAATCGGCTTCCAATACTTCCGTTAAAATGGCGGAAACAATGGTTTTGCCTACGTCGGTGCCGATGCCAGTTACGAAGATGCCTTTCATAGATGCCAGATTTTTAGATGCCGGATGCCAGACTGCCTACATCACTTGATGGAACACGGATTTTGACGGATGCGACGGATTTGGACGGATTTTTATTGACGAAAATTATTTACATCAGTGTTCCATTTCGATGTAAGTATTTATAATATTTATTAATTCTTTGATTTCTAATTCTGTATTAAAAGAATGAAGACAAATGCGCAATCGCTCTCCGCCTTTCGGTACGCTTGGATACAGAATCGGGCGCACGTCGTAGCCAGCGGCTTGTACGGCTTGAGCAAATGCTTTGACGCGGTCATTACCTTGCCAAATTAAAGATTGAATGGGACTTTGACTTGGCACGAAATAAGATTTGGCTTCATCTGAAAGCGATTTTGTGAATAAAATTATATTTTTACATAATGTTTCAATATTTTTATTATTGGGTAATTGACTGTAACCCAACTCTATATTTTGCAGATTATGTCCTGACATTGCCGTTGTGTAAATAAGTGGTTTAGAAAAATTAATTAAAAAATCATGTAAAATATTCGACCCAACCACAATCGCACCATGATTTCCAATCGCTTTTCCAAACGTATGAATGCGTGCCCAAACTTTATTTTGCAAATCTAATGCAACGACCAACCCTTCCCCATTTTTTCCAAAAACGCCCGTAGAATGGGCTTCATCTACAATTACATACGCTTCATTTTCTATTGCAATATTACAAATTTCCTGTAAAGGCGCAGCATCACCATCCATTGAATAAATACTTTCTACTACGATAAAAATGCGCCCGGTCGCAGTCCTAATTTTATGTTGTAAATCCTCCAAATCATTATGTTGAAATGTAAAGGAACTAGCGCGTGATAAACGAATTCCGTCTCGAATAGAAGCGTGGGACAAATAATCATACAAAATCGTATCATCTTTTGTAGCAATACAGGACAATAAACCAATATTTGCAGTGTAGCCGGAATTGAACAATAAACCAGCCTCTGCTTGGTGAAAACGAGCGATTTTTTGTTCTAATTCCTCTGCAAAAGTGCTATTGCCGGTCAGCAAGCGGGAGCCTGTAGAGCCGGATTTACCTGTAAAGTCTAATTTTTTTGCATCGCGAGCGAAGCCGAGATAGTCGTTAGAGCAAAAATCAATGCGGCTGTGTTCGGGTGAGAGCGTACGCAAGGCGTTTTGGGCTTTGCGTTGGTCGAGTTGGTGTTGTAGAAAATCTTCTTGCATACTTTTTATATTCACGCAAAGGCGCAAAGAACGCAAATTTTTTTTAAAAATATACAGCCCTTTTTAACCGCAGAGCTTGCAACGTCATTGACGAATCATGTTTATCACAAAAATCATAAAAAATCACAGTTCAGACAATTTTTGAGCAAAGCAGTGCTATTTTTGTTTTATAACTTAAAATTACAAAGGCTATGAAATTTGGAAAATTGGAAGATATATCGGACGTAGATTTTTCCTTGCCGTGCGATATGCCGGGAACACGAGAGGCGTTGGGAAAGATGGAGCGACCCAGTGACCAAGTGAATTTCTACCTCGGCGGCACGGGTTGGACGATGAAAGAATGGGTCGGTACGGTGTATCCAGCGGATGCCAAATCAAAAGATTATTTAAAGCATTACTCGCGCCAGTTCAATACGATAGAAATGAACACCACGCACTACCGCATTCCGACGGAGGCAATGGTAGAAAAGTGGAAAAACGAGTCGGCTGCGGATTTTAAATTTTGTCCCAAAATACCGCAGACGATCAGTCATAGCGCGGATTTGGGCTTGAATACTGGTTTAATTGAGTTGTTTGCGGAAGCGATCGCAGGGTTGGGAGAGAAAATGGGTTGTTGTTTTATGCAATTACCGCCTTATTTTGATGCGAGTCGCTTGCCGCTTTTAGAAAAGTTTGTAAAACAATTTCCCTCTAATATTCCGTTGGCGGTGGAGGTGCGGCACGAGAGTTGGTTTGACAATGTAAAAAATGCCGTGCAGTTCTTTGACATTTTAGAAAAATATAATATTTCAACGGTCATCACCGATGTAGCTGGGCGACGAGATGCCTTGCATATGCGCTTGACAACGAATACTGCCATGATTCGTTTTGTTGGAAACGGCTTACATCCAACGGATTACACAAGATTAAATGATTGGATGTGGCGCATGGATAACTGGTATGGGCAGGGATTGCAGCAGGTTTATTTTTTCTTACATCAAGCAGAAGAATTGCATGTGCCGGAGGTAGCCGATTATTTATTAAAAATATTGAAGCCTTTTCCGAGGTATAATATTCGGGGTCCGAAGCCGTTGAATGAGACAGTTGGGCAGCAGATTCAACTTTTTTAATTGGATTACGATTTACTTTCTTCCATTTTTCCAATATTCCAATATTCCATTGTTGTAAAGAGTTTGTACATTTGGCGAAGCAGAATTTTTGAAACAGTAATGTAATAACCAAACTTGTTTGGTTGATACGCAAACACCCGCAACGTGACTACTTCCAATATCAATCTCCCGAAAGAATCGTTGGCAAACGACGAAACCGTCCCTTATATTCACCGCGACATCAGTTGGTTATCTTTTAATGATCGGGTGTTGCAAGAAGCCAAGAATCCGGCAGTGCCGCTGTTTGAACGCATTAAGTTTTTAGCGATTTATAGTTCTAATCTGGAAGAATTTTTTCGGGTGCGCGTGGCTTCTCACCGCCGACTGATGAAGGCAGACAAAGGCACAAAGAAAGAACTTGGGTTTTCGCCCAAAGCGATTGTAAAGGAAGTGCAACGCATCGTCAATAAGCAGCAAGAAGAAGTTAGCAAGGTATTTGAAAAGCAACTCGTGCCGGAATTGCGCAAGCATAACGTATTCATCCTCCGGCGTTTAGAATTAAATCCGGAGCAAAAAATAGATGTAGAAGAGTATTTTAAAAATTATATGTTGCCGTATGTGCAGCCGGTATTGATTGTAAAGGGAAAAATTCGATTGTTCTTAAATAATGCAGCCTTATATTTGGCCGTTTGGATGACTTCAAAATCTGCGCCCGCTACTGATGAATATGCGATTGTAAAAATTCCATCCGACCACCTACCGCGATTCCATGAGTTGCCACCTTCTGCACCGGGCAGGCATGATGTAATTATTTTGGATGATATTGTAAGATATAATATTGAGAAAATGTTTCCGGGCTATCGTATCAAGGATACGTTTTCCATTAAGCTAACGCGCGATGCCGAGATGTTGTTGGATGAAGAATTGACGATAGATATTACACACAAGCTCCGGGAAAGTTTGGATAAAAGGCACGTTGGCTCGCCTTCCCGTTTTGTGTTTGACCGCGAAATGCCGCAAGCGATGTTACAATTTTTGACCGAAGTCATTAATGAAGAACGCGAGGACGACGACGATGAAGAGGATTATAAATTAGATAAATACAGCTTGCTGCGCGAAGGACGCTATCATAACAATTCTGATTTTTTCCGATTTCCTGATTTTGGTATGACCTATTTGAGGAATCCGCCGCTGCTGCCTATCCCCTATCGCCCGTTGGAAGATGCCGAAGATTTTTGTAAAGCCATTGAAGAACGCGACCACTTGATTTACCCGCCGTACCATTCGTATCAGTCGGTGATTCGGTTTTTTGAAGCGGTGGCTGATGATCCCAAAGTCACCCACATCAAACTCACGCACTATCGCGTGGCGCGCAACTCTCGCATCATGCAGTCACTCATGCGGGCAGCCAAGTCGGGCAAACAAGTGTCAGTAATCGTGGAAGTGAAAGCGCGTTTTGATGAAGAAGCGAATTTGAACTGGGGTGAAAAATTAGAGCGCGAAGGCGTGGTCGTGCATTACATCAAAGACCCAGTGCTCAAATTGCACGCAAAATTAGCATTGGTGCGCCGCACGGAAGATAAAAAAACGCAATTTTATACCTATCTCGGCACCGGCAATTTCAATGAAGACACGGCAAAAGTGTATACCGATTTTGGACTTTTTACAGCAGACCAGAATATTGCACAAGAAGTAGCTCGCTTGTTTTCCTTTTTGGAAAGTGGCAATCGTCCGACCCAGCCGTTTGAACATCTGTTGGTAGGTCAATTTAATCTACGCTCCGAATTAGAACGGCTCATCGCGTTTGAAACAGCAGAAGCAAAAGCGGGCAGACCAGCACACATCATCCTGAAAATGAATAGTATACAAGACCTTGGGATGATTCAAAAATTATACAAAGCAAGTCAGGCGGGTGTTACAATTCAACTCATTATACGCGGCATTTGCTGCTTGATGCCTGGCATAAAAGGTTTGAGTGAAAATATTGAAGCCATCAGCATTGTGGATCGCTATCTGGAGCACGCGCGGGTATTCTTATTTCATCACGCCGGTGCGGAGTTGATGTATCTTTCCTCTGCCGACTGGATGGTGCGCAACCTCAATCATCGGGTAGAAACGGCGTTCCCAATTTATGATGAAACCATAAAAAGTGACATCAAAGACTTCATACAAATACAACTCAACGATAATGTGAAAGCGCGCATTTTAGATAAAGACCTTTCTAATGCTTACCACACCAATGGCTCCGATATCGCCATCCGCTCTCAATTGGAGACTTATTATTATGTGAAACGTTTAGTGCAGAATAGTAAGCAATAGGCAGTGGGCAGTAGGCAGTGAACAGTACCTAACTTGTCAGATTTTGCAAATCAGATACGCTTAAAATATAAAAATAAATTATCCGAATAGCATCTTAGAAGCAGCGCTTTTGAGGTGCTTTGCGTTTTGTTGCAAATGTGGAATTACTCGTTTACAAACAAACTTTTGTTCGTATTCAAAAACAAGTTTGTAACCTATTGTCAGAATAAAGAAAATGCTTAAAAATCGGCATTTAAACCCCAAAAGCGACCTATATTTTTCAACATTCATCTAATTTTGCTAATCAAAAAATAGTAAATCAAGCGATTTTTAGCAATCGTTACTTTTGTAAACGACCAATCATCCCAAGACCAAAAGACCTACGTCCGCATCTGCTTGTGGACGGTAGCAGGGTTCTCTCTCTTTTCAAGAAAAGCCCTGATTGGTATTTCTTAACCAAATTATTAATTACTAATGATTATGAAAAAACTTCTATTAAGTTTGTCAGCGCTCCTGTTCTGCACTGCCATGGCGATGGCGCAACGAACACTAAGCGGAACGGTAATTGACGAGAACAACGAAAGCCTTATCGGTGCTACTGTTTTGGTAAAAGGCACTTCGGTAGGTACGGTCACAGATGTGAACGGCAGTTTTTCGCTCAACGCGCCAGACGACGCTACTACTTTGGTCATCAGCTACACCGGCTATGTAACGCAAGAACTAACGATTGGCACTTCAAGCACTTTTAATGTCTCCCTCGAAACATCCACGGTTGGCTTGGACGAGGTAGTGGTAGTTGGCTACGGTACACAGCAAAAGCGGAATGTAACGGGCAATATTGCGACCATCAAAGCGGAAGATATTTCCAATTTGGCAGTGCAGAGTTTCGACCAAGCACTACAAGGTAGAGCGGCAGGTGTAAGTGTGAATATTCCAAACGGGGTGTTGAACAATCCGCCTGTTTTCCGAGTGCGTGGAATTAGCTCCATCAATTTGAGCTCTTTTCCACTCATTGTGATTGATGGCGTACCTACTTATTCTGGTGATGTTTCGGTAAACTCTGCTGCAAACAACCCACTCTCGAACTTAAATCCAGCAGACATTGAAAGTATTGACATCCTAAAAGACGCTTCTGCTGCCGCAATCTATGGCTCACGTGCCAGCGCAGGAGTAGTGCTTATCACGACCAAACGCGGTAAGCAAGGCAAAACCAAAGTAAGCTATGATGCTTGGGCAGGTTGGACGCAGCCTGCACGTCTTTTCGATTTGTTGAATGCTTCTGAATACATCACTTTGAAAAATGAAGCTTCTCGCAACGCAAACCTGCCAGATCAATTCTTTGCAGATGAAATCAATGGACAAGCAGTGGATACGGATTGGTATGATGAAGTGTTTCGTACTGGTTTCTCTCAAAACCACACCTTGAATTTCTCTGGTGGTAGCGATGCCACAACTTACTATTTGTCATTGGGTTACACCAATCAGGAGGGCATGATCAAGCGAAATGACTTTGAGCGACTGTCGGGTCGTTTCAACTTAGACCATAAAGTTAGTAAATACTTATCTTTAGGTACGAATATTGGTTATTCCACCAATCTCAACTCTGCCCCAAACACTGGGTCTCTTGCAGGTAGTTCTTTCAATACCTCCGGCTTGGGTCGTATTCCTTTAGTAACATCGCCAAACGTGTCCCCATTAAATGCAGATGGTTCCTACAACATCCGTAGCGACAACTCAATTGGCAGAGGCAAAAACTTGGTTCAATCTGGCTTTACCAATCCGGCACCTATTCTGGATTTGAATACCTTTACTTCAGAGTCCGGTCAGATTCAGGCTGCTGTGTACGGTCAGGTCAATCTTTTCAAAGGTCTTTATTTCCGTACGCAATATGGTATTGACAACATCAATGTGGAAGATATTTCTTTTGCATCACCGGTACATGGCGACGGTTTCTCCGGCGGTTCTGCGACCAATACCCAACGTAAAAGCGAGCGCTGGAACTGGCAAAATATTTTGAACTATGACCTTACGCTTGCTGAGAAGCACAATTTTGCTTTCTTGGTAGGAAATGAGCAACAATATACAAAAACCAACCGCTGGGGTGCCAACCGTACCATTATAGCAGATCCTTTCTTTGAATCTTTTCAAGGTAATTATACAACGATTGTCCCAGCCAACAACTTTCAGGGTGAAAACTATTTGTTGTCTTATTTTGGTCGTATCAACTATAATTTCAAGAGCAAATATCAGCTTTCCTTCAACATTCGCTCGGATGAATACTCTGCATTCGCGCCCGGTAAAAAACAAGGTACGTTCTGGGGTGCTTCTGCAGGCTATGCCATTTCAGAAGAGAACTTTTGGAAAAACTCGATTGGCAATACGTTCACTTACTTCCGCCTGCGCGGTAGCTATGGTGAAGTGGGCAATTTCAATGGCGTAGATGATTTTGCGTCGTTGTCATTATATGGTTCAGGTTTATACGGTCCAGATGCTACTTTGGTGTTCAATCAGGTTGGTAACGCGCTGTTATCTTGGGAAACCAGCAAAAAGACCGATATTGGTATCAACTTTGGTTTATTCAATGACCGCCTGCAAGGGGAAGTGACTTATTTTGAAAACTTAGTAGATGGCTTGATTCTCAACGCACCACAAGCACCTTCTAAGGGTATTCCGACCAACACAATTGCAACCAACATTGGCTCAATGCAAAACACAGGACTTGAAATTGGTCTGAATGGTACGATTATCAGAGGTGCGAAAGTGACTTGGACTTCCAATTTCAACATCAGTTTCACAGAAAATGAAATCTTAGAATTAGCACAGGGCAATGCTGACATTATTGGAGCAACCGGTGGTTTGGAATCTGCCAACATTACCCGCGTGGGTGAGTCCGTAGGTAGCTTATATGTAGTGCCTACCGCAGGGGTGAATCCAGCAAACGGACGTCGTATTTATATCAATGCAAAAGACCAACAAGTACAGTACATCCACGTACCAGCAGCAGGTCAATCTCGCTGGACTTTTCTGGATGGCACCACTGCCCCTGCTATCACCGCCGCTACGGATGCGCGTGTGTACGGCCCAACCCTTCCAAAATGGTATGGTGCTTGGGACAACACCGTTCGTTTTATGGGCATTGATGTGAACGTTCAAGTGCAATATGCTGGCGGAAATTATATATACAATGGTACAAAAGCAGGTTTGCGCGACCAACGCTTCTGGAATAACCATGACGATATACTCAACCGCTGGCAGCAAGAAGGCGATGTGACCAACATCCCACGCGTTGTTTTTGGTGATAACATATCCAACGGCTCTTCTTTCCCGATTTCAGAAAATATTGAAAAAGGAGATTTCTTGCGCATTCGCAACGTGGTATTAGGTTATACCCTGCCCAACACTTTTACGCGCAAAGCAGGTATTACTAATGCGCGTATTTATGGTAGCGTCAATAACGCTTTCTTGTTTACGGACTATACCGGCACCGACCCGGAAGTATCTTCTAACGGTAACAGCAATCTTTCACCAGGCGTTGACCGTAACTCGGTGCCGATGGCGCGTACGTTCACCGTTGGTCTGAATCTTGGATTTTAATTAAATTTTTAGCACAGTAGACACATAGAAACCATAGCTATGTGAACTATGTGAACTATGTGTCTATGTGTTGAAATTAAGCCGCAAGGGACACTTATAGTTATAAATAACTTTTGTCAAACAGTAATTAAATATGAAAAACAAAATATATTTTAATAAAATTATCGCCCTCCTACTCTTGGCATTTGCAGGGCTTTTTATCACTTCCTGTCAGGAAGAATTGTTAGATCCGGTCCCACAAACCGCCATTTCTGATTTGAATGCTTTTGATACACCCGACCGTATCAAGCAGCAAGTCAATGGTTTGTATGCTACGATGAAGGTTGGTAACTTTTATGGCGGTCGCTTTTTAGTGTATCAAGACATTCGTGGCGAAGAGTTTTTGAATGAAACAACCAATGGTGTAACCGGTCTGCAAACCTGGAATCACACACTGGTGGCTTCTACCAACGAAGTGAATAACTTTTGGAATGCAGCTTATTTAACCATCAACCGTGCCAACGTATTTTTAGCAGGTGTAGAAGCAAATAAAGCAATCTTGAAAGATGATAAACTGGCTGCAAATTACTTGGGAGAAGCCCGATTGATTCGCGCGGTTTCTTACTTCAGTTTGCTCTCCCTCTATGCTCGTCCTTTTGCTGATGGCAACGGCTCTAAACTCGGTGTGCCTCTACGCATCACTGCACAAACCGGTCCTGGAGATAATGATTTAGCGAGAGCAACGGTCGCGCAGGTGTATGCCCAAATTTTGGATGATTTGAATTTTGCCGAGCAGAACTTGCCACTCAATTACAGCAGTGCCTTTTTGAATACAACACGCGCTCACCGCAACACAGCGATAGCATTCAAAACCAGAATCTACTTACACATGGGTCGCTACGCCGATGTCATTACTGAGGCAAACAAGATTGTTCC
The DNA here is from genome assembly GCA_964549655.1 of uncultured Saprospiraceae bacterium. Taxonomy (GTDB): domain Bacteria; phylum Bacteroidota; class Bacteroidia; order Chitinophagales; family Saprospiraceae; genus JADJNW01. The sequence goes on along the minus strand of CAZJXN010000103.1, from coordinate 4,111 downwards.
CGCAGCCGCTCCGTTCAAAGCAGCAACGGGTGTAGCCCACGAATTGCAAGCTGATATTACCAATGTATTCAAAACGCCATTTACAACTACAGAAAGCATTTTCTCTATGCCATTTACAGAAAATAACTTGCCTGGTACACAGAATGGTTTAGGTAGCTATTACAATCCAGGTCCACGCGGTATTGGTGACTTTTCTTTGAATCCAGCAGGGATCATCGGCGATACCATTAACTTTAAGTCTACAGATGCACGTCGCAAATTTATTTTCCGGGCTACCGCTACCGCCAAGCCATATTTGAATAAGTTCCCATTAGGACCTCAACATTTGGATTACGCACCGGTGATTCGGTACGCAGAGGTTTTGCTCAATCTGTCAGAAGCCATTGCTCGCACTACTGGTATTGACCAGCGTGCGCTTGATTTGTTAAACGCAGTGCATAGACGCTCCGATCCTTCTATCACTTTTGCGCCTGCTGATTTTGCGGATGCTCCAGCATTGATCACGGCTATCTTGCGGGAGCGTCGCATTGAGTTGTTAGGGGAAGGTTTCCGTTCTTTGGATGTTACTCGTTTATTATTGCCAATTCCTGGTAAAGCAAACGTGAACGCAATCAATCCAACTCAATCTGAATACATTTGGCCCATTCCAACTGGCGAGTTGACTGTCAATAAATTAGTTGAACCCAATCCATAATTTTTTTGGATAATAGAAAATAAGGAGCCGCTCGATTTTTTCGAGCGGCTCGTTTTATTTCAGGAACTTTTTGGGTTGGAAATTCCGTTTTAAGACGGGACAGGTTTTCGAAAACCTGTCCCGTCTTAAAAAAATTGAAAAAAAATTCGGCACAAGTATTGCATTATAACTAAAAGTCGCCCTATATTTGTGTCCGCCAACGAAAAAAGCCAAGTTGGATAAAGAAGCGGATGTAGCTCAGTTGGTAGAGCACGACCTTGCCAAGGTCGGGGTCACGAGTTCGAGTCTCGTTATCCGCTCCAAAAAAGGTGTGAAAAAGCTCACGCCTTTTTTTATTTTTGCAATAACGTATGGAGGAATTAAGTATTGAGAGAAACCTCAAACTTCCAAACGTCATACATTTTCGCCCGGGTGGTGAAACGGTAGACACGCAGGACTTAAAATCCTGTAAGCTGAAAGGCTTGTGCGGGTTCAAGTCCCGCTCCGGGCACCGGATGGGGAATCATTCAAAGATTCCCTATTTTTTTGACTTTTAGTTATTTGTAAGTTGCTGATTATCAATGATTCGCGGTGTAAAATTGGGTTGATAGCAGGGGTTCGCAACCCTTGGGAGGTGATATGTAGGGGGTGCGCGAACCCCATCCGTATAATGCGTTGTTTATTTTCAATTGTTGACTTGTTGAAGAGTCCTGAAATATCTGATAATAGACTTAAGTTTTCATAAAATAATTTCCAGTATCCGCGCTCATCGCTACTAGCTTGTTCTAGTTCTATCCTTTTCCCAGAGAGGTCTCTTTTCCATCGGTCGGTAAATTTGCGATAAGTGATTTCTTCTATTTTGCCGGTGATATATTTTTCTTCGGATTGCTCTATTTTGGATTCCATTTCCTGAATTTCTATCTCCAATCTTTTCACTTTATGCGCACGTGTTGCAAGCCTTTGTTCCATTTGTTGTTCTGCAGTCTCGCGGTCTTTCTGTATTTGTTCAGGTGCTAAAGACAATTGTTGTAGTACTTCAGTTAAGATATCATGAACCTTATTAGCATTATAGTTTTCACCCTTACACTTGCGACAGCGGTAATAGGGAAACAAGCCACCATGTCGCCCTCTAGAAAGTCCAGCTGTAAGTAAGTTGTTACATTGCTGACAGTGCAGCACTCCACGCAAGGGAAATTCCTCTCGGTCCTTCATTTTAGGTTGCGGTTTTCCATCTATCATTGCTTGTACCCAATAAAAAACTTCCTCCGAAATAATCGGTTCGTGGATACCCTTTACCTGTGTTGCTAGTTCGCGCCCGTAAGCTGGCACAATAATAATTCCGGCATATACAATATTGCTCAGTACGCGCTTAATAGCATCTTTGCCTTTGTTATTGAATCCATTTTTCTTTGCGATACGTCCGGCTTCTTTCCAGTCCATTCCTGTGGCAACTTGTTCAAATAATTGTTTTACAGTTTTCGCTCTTTCAGTGTGCAAAACAATAATAGGTTTATTATTGCCATCTCGCTCATTAACATAACCAAAAGGTGCCGTAGTAAAATATCGTCCTTGTTTTTTGCCTTGCCAAATGCCCATTTTAGTCCGGTCTGCTATGACACGCCGTTCAAACTCTGCACCGACAAACATATCTGCACGAATTTTGAAGTAGAAAGGACTATGCGGGTCAATGTACAAATTCTCACCAGTTGAAATAATTTGAACTTGCAACTTTATCTCGAAACGTTCTAATAGCGTCAAACCTTCGGCGGCATTGCGGATGAGGCGGTCATATTTGGCGACCATAATAGCCTTGATTTGTCCCTTCGATTTGGACAAATCAATTTCCAGCTTCTTCCATGCAGGACGGTCGAAGTTTTTAGCGGAAACACCGTCATCGGTGTATGTTTTTACGATGTTGAAGTTGTGACTCGCTGCGTATTTTCTAATAATTTCTTCCTGTGCTTCCAGAGAAAAATTACTTTGATCTTCCGTGCTAATGCGGAGATAAGCATAGGCTGAGTGCATTGAGTAATATTTTAATTTTTTGAATCTTTCGGCGCTGGCGCTTCAATAATTTGTCTCTTCGTTCTTTGTTTGTTTCTACAAGGAACAGCTGATCAAGCTTTTCTACTTGCTTAATTTTTGCTCTAATTTCTACAAAGTGATTCATGTTGGAAAACGTTTTTCGAGTTCTGCTAATCGTTCCTTGATTTCCTGCAAGTCACGTTGATTTAATTGCCTTAAAAGTTCATTTTCGCGTTCCAGTGCCTCGAAGTATTTTCGTTCGAGTTCACCACTTTGTTTGGGTTGAGGAATACCATTTTCCAGTATTTCTGGAAAGGCTTCTGTAAGTTTTTGTGCTAATTCACGTTGCTTGTGTTTGTTCTTTCCCCTGCGGGTGTTGTAAAAGTCCATTCTGTCCCATCCGGTACGCTCCTCCATCTCTTTGATTTTTACACCATTGTCAGAAAGAAATTCGATGACTTGTTCAAGGTTTGGTTTCTCATTGCTCATATTGAAAATATTTATTGCGGGTTACTTGCGCAATGCGTAAATATACGCTATATTTGCTCTAATTAATCACAAATTTACTAAAAAAACAAATTTTACGCAATGAAGAAGTTAAAAAATTTTGAAAAAGTGGAGGCTACTTCTCGTCGTGATTTGCACTGCTATGCAGATAATGCCTTTGCTATTGAGGTTGAGGGCTTAAGACTCGATTACGAACATACTGAGGGAGTCCGATTTTCAATGAGCGCATTTTTGCGGATGCTCATCACACGCGGTATGATTCAAGTACGCAAACAAATGTCCAATCATGGAGTCGCAGTCACCGATGCTCATTAGTGCGTTGGCAGCTGCCTACGTGGATTGGGTATTTAATCAATTCGCTTATGAAAATCAGCTTAAAAGCGCAAGGAATGACTTGGCTGCTGCGGAGGCAAGGGCGGATGACGTTGCAGCAGATACTTGAATATTGTACAGACGGACGCGACGCAGTAAAAGCGGCGTTGCAAGAATTGAAAACACTGGGTTTGGTGAATATGTCGGAATGCCGGTCGAAGGGTCGGTTTGATAGTTATTATTATGCGCTCACCGCAAGCGGGAAAACCGTCGCCGGAAAATCCATTCACGGTGAAAGGCTCGAAGATATTAGGGTCTTACCACAAGTGGAAAAACCGTCGCTGGAAAATCCACCTACGGTGGAACTATTACAAGATGTTGATAGTGAGATAATTACGTCCGCCGTAAACGGAAAATCCACCTGCGGTGACAAAAAAACTGCCTCTCTCTCTATAAATAGTAAGAGAAGTAATAAGAGTAAGTATAGTAATAATAATACTACAGCTCAAAAATTGAAAAATGATAAAGTGGAAGAGAGCGAGGTTGCAACGGTCGAATCCAGTAATAAAAAACAAAAGCCATCCGAGAAAGTGC
>CAZJXN010000102.1:0-19011 GCA_964549655.1 uncultured Saprospiraceae bacterium | reverse complement strand
ATAAACCGATTGTCATCATGCACCCGGGACCCATCAATCGCGGCGTGGAAATTACCAGTGATGTGGCGGATTCGGAGCATTCCATTATTTTACAACAGGTAGAAAATGGCGTAGCAGTGCGGATGGCGGTATTGTATTTGTTGGCGGCGCGGAAGTAAAGTAACAATAGGTCAAATTCAGAGATTTAACAAAAACTTAATCTACCACACCCGATTGGTCTTCCCAATAGCTTTAAATTTGTTCAAAATGTGAATGATGTCTGTGGTAGAATCCTTGCGACAAGGGAATTGGGAAGCTTTTGAGGCGTTGTATCAACAATACCATTCTAAAGTCTATTATTTTGCGTTGAAGCAGACTAATAATCCGACCCAAGCGGAAGACCTTGTACACGACAGCTTTCTCCGGCTTTGGGAAAAACGTGCCACTTTGTCTTTAGAAATTCCTATTGAAGCTCAACTTTTTGTTATTACACGTAATATTGTTACAAATCATTACAAACGAGAGGTGTTAAAACAAAAAATACATGATGCGTTTACAACAAAAGTAGTAGATTTGAATAAAGAAGACGATGATATTACTACAGAAACCCTTCATCAACTAAATACCGCCATCGAAGCCCTGCCGCCCAAACGGCGCCAAATTTTCAAAATGAGTAAATTGGAAGGACTCACTTACGAAGAAATCGCCCAAACGCTCGCCATTTCTAAAAACACGGTCGAATCACAAATGGTAAAAGCCCTCAAATTCCTCCGCGAACGCGTGACGCAATTGCCTTTCTTTTAATCACTTACCACAAAGTTCACGAAGGAAAGCACAAGGGGCACTATTACCTAAAAATGTCTTTGTGAACTTTGTGAAAAGCCTTTGTGTGCCTTGTGGTAAAATATCTTTTCTGAAAAATCTTCATATCGAGTAAAGGTATTTTCCGGCTCGCCTGTATTCTCTTTTGTAAAACATTTTGAAATTAGATAAGTCACGAGGATGATTAGTAAAGCATTGTTAGAAAAATTTCGCAGTGGCACCTGCACGCCAGAAGACGTAGCGCAGTTGAAAGCCTATTTTGAACAGGAAGAGGTAACGGAATTGGAAAATATATTACAAGAGGATTGGCAAAACACAGAAGATATTATTCCAACAACTCAAGCGATTAAGCACCGTATTTGGCAACGTTTGGAAGAATCCACCCAGCTAGAACGCATCCCAGTAATTCGTCATTTGCAGCCAAACTGGAAAGCGTGGCGCAGCGTGGCAGCCGCTATTTTATTCATTCTGGCGACAGCAAGCACCTATTGGATATTACAAAAATGGAATCACTCAGAAACAGTTATTGTAGAAAACACGACGGACGCAGCGCTACAAATCGCACTGGAAGACGGCTCTAAAATCTGGCTCAGCGAGCAAAGTACGCTACAATATCAAAAACCTTTTGCTGGCAACAAACGCGATATTTATTTAAAAGGCGAAGCTTTTTTTGAAGTCGCAAAAGACTCTATCCACCCTTTCACGGTGTATGCACAAGGATTCGGTACGACGGCGTTGGGCACTTCTTTCAATATCCGCGCGTTCGCCGACAGCAGTGATGTGAAAGTGGCATTGGTAACGGGAAAAGTATCGGTCAGCCCTTTACGGAATGGAAAGCCGCAAACCCAGTACGGACGCATCCTGACGCCAGGTAAGCAACTACGTTACAATATAAAAGCAAGAACGGTTTTGGTAGAAAATTTCGACCCCGCACTGACTTTAGCTTGGCGCGACGGCAATCTGGTTTTTGATAATGAATCCTTGTCAACAGTGCTATTGCGTTTAGCAAAACATTACCAAGTAGATATTCAATTTGAGAAAAATAAACTTGACCAATGCTTACTCAACACTAGTTTTAGCAAAAAAGAAAGTCTCAAAAATATTTTGACCATACTCAAATTCTCAGGCCATTTGGAATTCACGCAGCGCGGCAATCGATACATCGTCCTTGCCGGTGCGGGCTGTGAATGATACCAAGTTAGAAGTACGAATTCGGAAGTTTCAAGACATTGAAAGTCAATTTGTTATGCCCGAATTTGTAGGTCTTTTCTAACTAAAATGGTATAAGAAAATTGCTTTAAAACTTAAAATCGCTTCCATCAAGTACCGGAATGTAGCCATTGCTATGCTCAGGCTGGGAGATCTATTTTTAATATTTTTTTTGAAAAACCTTAAACACACACTTATGAAAGTTAAGTTGACAATCCAACGAATGTTACAACCCTGGCGGATTCCGCTGCTCGCCCTGTTTTTCCTGTTGTACGCGACCACAGCCGTGGAAGCCCACGCGCAAGACGAACCTGCCGTGAATCTCAACCTGAAAAATGTAGCAATTACGAAAATCTTTACTGCGATTGAAGACCAAACGGACTACAAATTCACGTACAGCAAAAAGCAACTCAGCGATATTCGCATCGAGCGTATCCAGTTCAAAGCCGAAAAATTGCAAAGCGTCCTCAACTACTTACAAGCCCAAGCACCCTTGGAATTCATGGTCATCAACAAATCCATCGGCGTGAAGGTAAAACCTACGAAGCGCTCCAACTCCACCGGCGACAGCGAAGCTATCAAAGAATTGATTTTTAACATCCCCGTGACGGGTAAAGTGACCGACGCCGCCACGGGCGAGCCGCTCGTAGGCGCTACCGTGCAAGTGAAGGGTACGAATGTAGGGACGCAGACCGATGCGGAGGGGAATTTTAGTCTTTCTATCCCAGAGAATGCGCCAAGACTGGTGGTGTCTTATCTTGGGTTTGCAACGCAAGAAATTGCAGTAGGCAGTCAGACGACTTTTATGATTCGACTTCAAACCGATGCCACCGCAATCGAAGAAGTAGTGGTAGTGGGATATGGGACGCAATCAAAAGGGAGTGTTACAGGCGCTGTTTCTAAACTGGGAAGCGGAAAATTTGATGATTTTGCAGTGGCTTCCATTGACCAGGCTTTGGCGGGGCAATTGGCAGGTGTACAAATCGTGCAAGGAAGCGGTACGCCTGGCGTTTCTTCCAATATTAATATTAGAGGTGTGAATACGCTTTCAGCTGGCACGAAACCGCTTTTGGTGATTGATGGATTTCCGACGGAGAATATTAATATTAATGATATCAATCCAAATGATATTGAGTCGGTAGAGATATTGAAAGATGCCTCTGCTGCTGCTATCTATGGGTCAAGGGCTTCTCGGGGTGTTATCTTGATTACTACCAAATCAGGGAATAGTGGGCATCCTGCTATTAATTTTAATTTTTTTACCGGGATTCAGCAGGTGGGACAACGATATGAATTGATGGATGCTTATCAGCTTGCGCAATACCAAATAGAAAATTTCCAACAACGCGGTGGGCTTTCTGCAACGCCTCCCTTTTTACAACCTTATTTGGATGGAAAAGCTGGATTGACCGATACAGATTGGCAGGATGAAGTGTTTACGGAAGCACCTATTCAAAATTACCAGCTCTCTTTTGCTGGCGGAAATGACAAAACAAAATATTATGTGTCGGCGGACTATTTTGACCAGCAAGGGGTTATTAAAAATACGGATTTCAAACGTTACACCCTTCGGACGAATCTGACAACTAACCTTTACGATCAATCTACGTCTGCATTTTTAAAAAATATTAAGTTAGGTGTTAACCTTTCGCCCTCTTACTCGACTTCCGATCGGATATCCGAGATACACCATAATGCGGATGGCACGGTCTTAATTTCGCTCTATGCTTTTCCTTATTTTCCTGCTTACAACTCCGATGGTAGCCTTCAGATTAGCCAACAGATTAAATCCGTGCAAAGTGTTCCAGGCTTTGGGGTAGGCGCATTTGAAAATCCATTAGCAATATTGGAGTATCGAAAAAATCCGCTAGAAAGAGCTCGTTTATACGGTGGTACGTATTTAGATTTTGAACTCATTGATGGCTTGCACTTCAAGACTTACTTGGGTTTGGATTATGCTTCCGAAAGAGAAAGCCTATTTCGCCCTTCCAATATTGGTTTGAGAAATAGCGCCGCGCCCACGACCGCAACCGCGAATTCCAGCACGAATCGAATCCTTAATTGGATTAGCGAAAATACCCTCAGCTACAACAAAGAATTCGTTGGAGGGCATTCCATCGCACTTTTGGGCGGCTATACTTTTCAAAAAGAGAATATTCAAAATAATTTCTTGAGTGGACAAAACTTCCCTACAGATGTTGTGACTACTTTGAGTGGCGCCACGCAGCTCACTGGCGGTACGTCTCGGGAAGAAAAATGGAGTCTCCTTTCCTACTTAGGAAGATTTAGTTACGGTTATGAAGGGAAGTATTTACTGACCGCATCCGTTCGCCGCGACGGTTCGTCTCGGTTTGGTGCCAATTCTAAATGGGGATGGTTTCCTTCGGCATCGGTGGGTTGGAGAGTGAGTGAAGAACCTTTTTTTGAAAAAATCAAAGAAAAAATCAGTGACTTAAAATTGAGAGTTAGCTACGGCAACACGGGTAATAATCAAATTCCTAATTATGGTAGCATTGCTTTGTTGAGCACAGCTAATTATGCCGCTGGCAATACACTTTTACCGGGTTTGGCACCTAGCACTTCTCCCAATAGCAATTTATCTTGGGAAAGTACGGTGATGAGTAATATTGGCTTGGACGCAGGGTTTTTCAAAAACCGGATTTTTCTGACCTTGGACGCCTATCGCTCCACCACGAATGACTTATTACTAAATGTTCCCGTTCCATCTTCGTCTGGCTATACGGCTTCTTTACAAAATTTTGGAAAAATTCGGAACCAAGGCGTCGAACTTACCTTGTCTGCAAATGAGGTTAAACTAGGACCCATAAGCTGGAACGCTTCTTTCAACATCTCTGCTAATCAAAACGAGGTACTCGAATTAGGACCGAATCAAAATAGCATTGTTTCGAAACTACACATTACCAATGTAGGCGAGCGAGTTGGTCAATTTTATGGTTGGAATATCATCGGGGTATTTAATTCGCAGGAGGAATTAGATAAAACGCCCCATCCTGCTGGTGATAAGCTCGGAGACTACATTTGGGAAGATGCGAATAAAGATGGTAAGATTGATGCAGGAGATAGAAAGGTTTTGGGCAGTGTATTTCCTGATTTCACGTATGGATTTTCTAGTTCGTTCTCGTTCAAAGGGATTGATTTGAGTTTCTTGCTGCAAGGTACGCAAGGTGGCGAATTGCTCAATTTTACCAATTACTTTTTAAGTCGCAGGGGCGATTTCACCAATGGCTTAGCCGAAAGATTTACCGGCAGATGGGTCTCTACCGCTCAGCCGGGCACGGGCTATGCACGCGCAGGCGCAAACGAACAGTTTTATGACCGCTCCAGCTACTTGATTGAAGACGCTTCTTACCTTAGAATTAGAAATATCACCTTGGGTTACACCCTACCGCAAGGGCTTACAGAAAAGATTCGCATTCAAAGAGCAAGAATCTATTTTGCAGCTATCAATCCTTTCACTTTTACCAACTATTCTGGTTACAACCCAGAATCCAACGCTACTATCGGCGGACCCGGCTTAGAAGCTGATGGAAGCCCGCTACAGCCCGGCATAGACTGGGGAAATTATCCATTAGCGAAAAATTTTACAGTCGGTCTGAACGTGTCATTCAAGTAATGCAATGCTATTCTTTTTATTAAAAAACGGTAAAAAACACGAAATGAAAAATATACTCATCATTTTTATAATAGGAACTGTGTTTCTATTTACTTCTTGTGAAGATGAATTATTACAAAACCCCATATCCCAGCCGAATGCCAGTAGCTTTTACAAAACGCAGGCAGACTTGGAAAATGCCGTAAATGCTGCTTACGATGGGTTGCAACGCATCGGGCAATACGGGCAAAATTTTGCTTATTACATGGAAGTAAGAAGCGATAACTCCGATGTAGAAATCCCGGGCAACAGCGGCGGCGTGTACGGCGATATGGATTTGTTTAAAGAATTGCCGAATAACTTTGTACTCACCGAAACTTGGCGGGATTCTTACTTGGGTATTCAACGAGCGAATATCGTACTGAATCGTATTAATGAAATAGCCATGGACGCTTCCTTGCGAGACGTTCGGGTGGGCGAAATGAAGTTTTTGCGCGCACTGACTTACTTTAATCTGGTAAGAATCTGGGGCGACGTTCCTCTAGTGCTCACGGAGACTTCCGATGCATTTGAAAGTTTTTCTCACCAGCGAGACGCTGCTCAAGGGATTTATGACCAAATCATAAAAGACCTCAAAGAAGCTGCCCAAGCCCTACCTGAAAAGCAAGCCCAACCCGGACGTGCCACCAAAGGCGCAGCCAATGCTTTACTTGGAAAAGTATATCTTACTTTAAAAAATTACCCAGAAGCAATAACCGCGCTGCGCGCTACTACTACCGGTACTTATCGCTTGCTGCCAGACTATGCGAGTGTTTTTGGAGTGGTCAATGAAAATAATGCCGAGTCCATTTTTGAAGTTCAATTTCGTTCTGGTAGCGTTGGAGAAGGCAGCCGTTTGCCCAACCAATTCATGCCTTCCACCAAAAATAGTTTAATCAACGGACAAGGCTTGACGTTGGGCGACAACCGACCAACCGCTGAATTTGCCGATGGCTACGAAGCAGGCGATGCGCGGAAAGCAGTAACAATAGGCGTCGCCGATGGACTACTTTATCCAAAGAAATATTTGGACATTCCTACCCAACCTTTTGATGCGAATATCAATGTAATCGTATTGCGTTATGCGGATGTGCTGCTCATGCTGGCAGAAGCGCTCAACGAGCAAGGCTACGCTGTTAATGGAGAAGCCTTTAATTTATTGAATCAAATCAGAACCCGCGCCAAACTTCCGCAACTGACCGCTACCGAATTGCCAAATCAAAACAGCTTCCGCTTGGCAATAGAAAAGGAGCGAAAATATGAATTGGCTTTTGAAAACCATCGCTGGTTTGATTTAGTCCGCACCGGAAGGGCAATCACGGTGATGAATGCTCATAAATCCTCAAACGGTGCTTTTCAGGTAAAACCTTATCAACTCTTGTTCCCCGTACCACAGGATGAAATCAACGCCAGTGGCAACAAATTGACACAAAACACCGGCTACTAAAAAAATAGTGCTTAGGAGGGTGATAATTTTTCTATCACCCTCTTCTTTCTCTTCAAATTGATTTTACATTTAAAACCTATGCGCAAATTATTACTTGCTTGCATCACCATTTGTCTTTGGACAAATTGTAGCTCCACTTATAGCACGGTTGATAAAATAGCAGAAAACCGAGCTGCCCGATTAGTTGATATTTACAAAAATTTTAATAAACATCCTGATTATGTCTTTGTAAATGCGCACCGCGCGGGTTGGCGTTTTGCACCCGAAAATTCGATAGAAGCCATTCAATACTCAATCCGCCAAGGGGTCGATATCGTAGAAATAGATTTGAAAAAGACCAAAGATGGAAAGATAATAGTATTACATGATGAAACCTTAGACCGCACTACCAATGGAAGAGGCAAAGTAGAAGACTGGACTTTGGACTCGCTAAAAACATTATTTTTAGTAAATGGATTAGGCGTTATTACACCTTATAAAATACCAACGCTAGAAGAAGCATTACTCGCAGCTAAAGGCAAAATACTCGTGGATTTAGATAAAAGTTATAAATATATCCGTGAGGCTTATGAAATCGCCAAAAAAACGGGAACACTTGACCAAGTCATTTTTCGAGTGGATGATTCTTATCCTTTATTTTTTAATAAATATGGAGGCATCATAAAAGAAATAAATTATATGCCACTTTTATGGTGGAATACCGAAAATCCAGAGCAATTTGTCAAAGCATACTTAGATGCCGAGCATCGACCTACTGCAATCGAAGTCATCATGCCCAACGAACAAACACCTTACTTAAAATTACTACCGCAAATCAAGAATGCTCATATCCGTATCATGATGAATCCCTGTATGCCGCATATTTCTGCAAATCATGATGATGAACGTGCCTTGAATCAACCCGACGACGCCTGGGGCTGGCTAATTGATAAAGGTGCTACGATACTTGGCACCGACCGACCAGACCTACTACGCGCTTACTTGAAAGAAAAACATTTTCATTAAAAACTTAAAATTTTATCAAAATTGTAACAATTGGACATGAAAAGTAAAAAACCATTCCAACACCGAATGGGCATCTTACTGTTGATGTGGCTGAGTATTGCCCTCCCATCTTTTGGGCAAAATCCAGCTCCAGTAAATGGTTTAGTTGCCCATTACCCACTCAAGTCAAAGCTGTGGAATACCACTTCATCCGGTACGAGTGAGCGATACATGGAGTTAAACGCTTATGATGTATCCGGTAATGCCTATCATGGTACTTACAATGCGTCTTCTTCGCTCTGGACGTATGGGTCTTTCATAGGGGAGCTCACCCCATTTAATGAAGCTGCTTTTACGACAAATGGCTACAGCATCCCTTGTACCGAAAAAACGACCCAAGACAATGCCTACCTTTCATTACCCGACCTAGGATTGACTCCTACCAATGGCTTCTCAATCGCTTTCTGGATTTACTGGTCACCATCGGACACGCGCAATGAAAATATCATTTCTACGCGTTATCTAAGAATAGATAGGAACGGGTCAAATATTAGGTTGTATAGTGTTGGCGTTGCTACTTATCAAGATTTTCCTGTTTATAGTGGAGAAGGCTGGTACTACGTCGCGGTAACGTATTCCGGTACCAGTGCAAGTGTTTACCAGTATAAACTGGCTGCTCCCGGATTTGTTCTGACGCCTACTGTCAAAACACTATCCTTATCGGACGGGGATTTTGGATATGGCATTTTTGGCAATAAGAATAATTATCTCCCTTTTAAAGGAAAGCTGTGTCAGGTTAAATTCTACAATCGTCCATTGGCCTCAACGGAAATTCAAGACAATTGTAATACTGATTTACAATGGGTTCAAAAACAATATTCCAATAAGCATTATCCATTCAGCGGTGTCTATTCATTCTATCCTTTTAATCAAGGAACAGATATTTATAAAGATTTAGGAAAAGCAGGCAATAACGGCAATGCAGTGGGTTCTATTACTTCCACCCAAAGTTATGATGGCACGAATAATGCCATTCAGTTATCTGGTAGTGGAACGCGCTTCAGCACGGGTCATTTCTTTGGTAATACGTATGATGCTACGCAAGGGTTTGCCTTTTCGTTTTGGACTAAAATTGACGAAGCCAATGCACCTTTTACGACTACGAATCCTGCTACCGCCGCTAATAAAAAGATGATTTTTTACGTCCATCGAATTGATAGTAATACCACTATTCTTGGGATGCAGCGGATTAATGAATTACTATCGTCATTTCGATATTCTCCTAACTCCAGCACCGCTTGGAATTTGTGGTACGACGAACCCATCAGTTTCACTAATCAAGCGGGTTGGTATCAGGTTACTTTCAGCGTTCATCCCACGTATTCGGAGATTTTTATTAAGAAGCCGACTCCCGACCCACTTACGGGTGAGCGATTTAATTATTTCTATACTTATTTTGGTTCAGGCGATCAAGCCTGGTTGAATACGTTGAGAACTTCCTTACGGTGTGGTATTGGTAGCCCCGGTGGTAGTACACCCATTGACAAAGTAGATGATTTCAGGGTATATAACTGGCCCCTCGATTTGCAAGAAATCGAAGCCTTGAGTAATGGTACTTCCGAACAAAACGCGGCGACACTTGCTGCAACTACTTTGACCACTACCGCCGTCATGCAAGGCGTTACCAAACAATCCGGCACTTTCGATAACTTTTTTGGAGGCAAACAGCAACTAAATATGTTGGATTTAGACCTAAGTGATGCAGTAGTAGATATGAAAATTAACTATTATATGCCCTTCTACTATCCCGATTACCCTTCTACTTTTGACTATTGCCTTGATTATGTGACGGGATTGAAACAACTCAAACCTACCAGCCATTTAGCGGCACAGGCGGGCGCGATGGCAGCCGTGAATGGCACTTTCTTTTCCTGGTATAAATCAGACCTAAAAGGCTGGCAACAATATGTAAAAAAAGACGGCAGTGTAATCTGGACGCCCGACATCAAGAGCCAGAAAAACGAAGGTGCATTGGCTTTTGATTTTAGCAGAAGTGCTGCTGCTGACAAAGTCAAATTCTTTCCCCGCGACCAAGATAACCTTAATATTTACACCCAGTCGAGTTCACTTCCCAATCAATACCTGAATGTGATTTCTGGTGGACATTATATGCAAAATGGGCAATCTTATTATCTCAAGCAGCCTTCAAGTTGTAGTAGCCTGAGTATCCCTAGCGGTGATTGCTCTTTTGACCCAAGCGGCTATAGCTCCAATTTAAATTGTACAACGACGGATTATAATTATATGTCTTGCGTAGATTATTGTCGCGCACCGCTGTTCTTGGAAGACCAAAACTCCCGCACTTTTATTGGACGCAAGGGTACACACTTGTACTTAGGGACTTTCAATGGCGAGGGTAGCCTGCCCACAGCCGCAGCGGGCTTGAGCATTTACAATATGAATACTTTTAAAGATATTTATGAATTGGATGACTACCTCACCTTTGATGGCGGCAGTTCCTCGACCATGTGGATTAACGGGCAGAATGGTGTAGTCGTTGGGAATGGTTTCGATTACCCCGCCAATCAAGCGCCCGTAGCCAATGCCTTGTTGGTAATGCCTAAGTTGCAGACCAGCCAGATTCCGACCCAAGTGGCGACCACTTCTACCAAAGTAATGAAGCTGGATGGGACTAATTTTATAGATCTATCCAAGTATTATAATCAAATGGAGAGTTTTCAAGATAATATGATAATGGGGCGTTTTAAAATTACAACGCCGCCCGCAACCGGTCAGGAATATACGCTATTCTCCGTTAGCAATGATACTATAATTGCTGATTATGAGTATGTAAAATTATCCATTGCAAAACAAGGAAGTGAATACAAACTCCGGTGGACGGTAAAGGAAGCGGGGCGAATATTATGTGATAAGTATTTTAATGGTCCTTCCATCAATATTGTAGATGGTAATTGGCATTCTTTTGCGGTTGTCATGGACGAAGAGGGTTTTGATGAGACATTATCAAAAAGGCAACTTTATTTAGATTATGCTTCTGTTTTTTTTATTTATGATAATTTACCTGCTAGTTATTACAGAGATAATAATATTTCTATGACCGTAATTAGAAATACACACGCGCACGTTGGTACGCGGGTGAGTGCTGGTAATTTTGTGGATAATTTTAACGGTTTTTTAGATGAAATCGTACTTTATACTGATTTAAGCTATTTAAAAAATGCTTTAAATGCCCGTTTCGGTAATAACGCTCCATATTCCAACTTAGTAGATTATTACAGAAATAATAATGGCATATTACCGAGAGGCTTACTACCTGCTGACAGCCACTACTGGCAATTTGAGGAAACCGCCGGGTATCATGCTATAGATGTAGCCGGCGAGCTCAATCGAGGCAGCACGACTTTAGGGCAGGCTGGGTTTCACGGTTTGCTGGTCAATAATCCGCTACGAATTCTCAAAAGTGCGTCCCTACTTGAAGAAGAAGTAACCTCCCGCAGCGACAGCAGTAGTAATATTATATCAAAGGTCGAATTACAACCCGAAAGGCTGCGTATTTATCCGAATCCATCCGATGGAACTTTTACCGTAGAATTCCGATTGGAAGAAGCTTCTGATATAGAAATAAAGCTATATGATTTACTAGGTAGAGTCATTTACACCGAAAAGAGCAAAGCCACCCGAGGCGAACAGCGTCTAAACTTAGAAAAACTCACCGCCAAAGGAGTAAACTCCGGCACTTATATCATTCAGCTAAGCACCCTAAAATGGGTTGCGGAGCAAAAAATCGTCATCAAATAATTTCTAAATCAACCAAGGCGGATGCCGAAAAGCCTTTGAAATAGAGTAGGCGAAAATATAATAATAATTAAAAATTTTAATCATGAATTTCAATTCCTTATCTAAATCAAACACTTACCTGAGTATCCTTTCATGCTTTATATTGCTTTTCGTTTTATCTAACAATTCTTTTGCCCAAGGTTTTCAAGATGTTATTAAATCCGGTTCTGGAGTTCTTAGTTGGGCAGATATAGATAATTCTCAACTTGCTGAGGACTTTATTTGGATATTGGATCGAAGTAGCTGGACGAATGGCAGCAATGCCGAAAAGATGCGCTTGAGCTCCACTGAACTTAAATTAAATGTCAGCTTAAGATTGACTGGCACCGATTTAATACTCGATAATTCGGTTAGACGAAATGGAGCAGGGGGCACTTTTAGAAGGGCTTTCGTACATGATGGAAACGACATGCTAACCATAAACTATCAAAATGATTATACGGGTGGAGTCACTATTGGTAGTGATTTAATGCGTCTCATGTCTAATGGGAATGTTGGTATCGGTACTAATTCGCCTCAACTTAAATTTGATGTACGTGGTAATGGCAGTAAAATTGGCTTGGCTAATGGCGCTGCATACGATCATCTGTATATGTTCCATGATGGTGCGACTGCTTTCTTTCGCGCAGGTGGTGCAGAAAGTGGTTTAGCATTTCAAGTAAATGGAGGAGGTTCAACCGCTTCTTATGATGGGCAAACTTACATCGAAGCGATGCGCCTTCTTGGCAATGGCAATGTGGGCATCGGTACGACTACACCAGCCGCTAGGTTAGATGTAAATGGTCAAATCAAAATAAGCGGCGGCTCTCCAGGTACTGGCAAAGTACTCACCAGTGATGCGACTGGCTTGGCAACTTGGACCGCTAACACTTCCAGCCAGTGGACGACAAATGAAACGAATGTCTATTATAATGGAGGCAATATTGGCATCGGTACGACTACTCCTAATGCGCCTCTACAATTCGCCAATACCGTAGCAAATCGAAAAATTGTTTTATATGAAGGACAAAATAATGATTTTCAATTTTATGGATTTGGTGCTATTGGCGCTACACTTCGATACAATGTTGATGGGACAGGTTCCGACCATGCTTTTTTTGCAGGAAGTAGTTTAACTTCTGCTAATGAGTTAATGCGTATTAAAGGCAATGGCAATGTGGGCATCGGTACGGCTACGCCAACGGAGAAACTTCATGTGGCAGGCAACTTAAAAGTAGATAATCATTGGTTTTGGCAGGCAGACAAAAATTTTTATATGAAAAGCGCGGGAGATTTCACCTTTGATTTTGACGATAATGATGGCAATGATTATTGGGCGGTTTGGGCTCCAACAACGACTGAAATTCTTACGGTTCGCAATAACGGCAAAGTCGGCATTGGTACCACTTCACCCACCGCCAAATTACACGTCAATGGCGATGTAAGAGTAGAAGGTAATTTTTCGATGGCAGCTACGCCTACTTTTAGCATCGATTCGGCAAGTGTAGTGGGGGGAAGATTTTTGGTAAATAGCGACGGTAGAATTGGCATGGGTGTACCCGCTAGTAAACTCGAAAACAAATGTAAACTCTCTATTAATGGACCAACTTATATTGGTGATTTTGGTGCAGGATATAACTCAGATTTTGTTCGTGATAGTTTGATTGATGATTATTTTCTCTGGGTAGAAAAAGGCATCGTGAGTGAAGATTTTGCCATTGCTGAGGTAACTGCTTGGGATGACTATGTATTCAATGAAGACTATCAATTATCTTCTCTACAAACCGTAGAAGCTTTTATTACAGCCAACAAACATCTTCCAAATATCCCATCGGAAGCTGAGGTAAAAAAAGACGGCTATAGCTTACACAAACTCAATCGTGGTTTGCTGAAAACCATCGAAGAGCAGACGCTTCATGCCATTCGGCAAGAGAAAAAAATCAGTACACTTGAAAATAAAGTAACGGAATTGGAAGCAGCATTAAACCAGTATAAGCAATTGGCGGCAGAAGTGGCTGCACTGAAAGTGCTTCTGCTGGAAAATGCTTCCAAAAAGTAAGCTTTTATAAGCCGGAAAATTGGAAAGGAGTAGCATTTGCATAAAAACGCCACTCCCTTCCAATATTCTTTTAATTTAAAAAAATAAAACAATGCAATATAAAATTATTGCCATTTGCTTATGGCTTATCGGAGGTTGCACTTTAGTTTTTGGGCAAACGACTGTACTCTCCTCCATTAACCCTATCTCAGAAGGTGGATTTTCCCCGACATCTGCTATGGCTACCATGAATACCAAGGATTTATTTAAAATAAAAGGATATCCACAGGGGGATATTGTGTTAAAAAGTAGTCTAGTCGGTAGTGAAGACATCAAATTAGAGGTATTTGCTTATGATGCAACTAAATCAAACGGATTGGGTGTCATGATTTACGGGCGCGGCAAAAATGCAAGCGGCATTTATAGCTGGGATAGCCCCTATTATCATAGCTTTAGCTGGTATAAGATAAAAAGTACCGATATTAAAAATATTATATTGGCAAATAATCAAAATCTTTCATTGTACTATGTTAATCCTAATGATTGCTATATAGAGATTGATGGGGGTTTTGAGTGTATTTATAAGCTAAAAAACCCACTAAATATTGTTATTCGAGTTACCCTTACCAATGTTTCGGTGGATAAATTAGACAAGGTGATTGTTCCGTCCGCTGGTGAGTTCAATGTAGCTTATTTCAAATTACAGGATACCAAAAGATTATTTTTCAATCCGAATCAATCTCCCAATTATGTATCTTACAGCTCTCACCGAGGCGACAAGCGGAAGTATCCTGAAAACACACTGGAAGCCGTGCAAGCTGCGCTGGATATGAATGTGGATATGCTCGAAATAGACGTAGCGCGAACCAAAGATGGCGTCATCTTGGGTATCCACTCCAACGACTTAGGGCATTATGCAACTGGTACTGGCAAATTGAGTGACAAAATGTATGAAACGGAGGTAAAGGATAAAATCTTTCCGATAGATCGCTTGGGTCGCCCTTGGGACGGTACGAACGGAACGCAGAAAATCAATCTGCCTAAATTGCAAGATGTACTTGCTTTATGTAAAGGCAAAGTAATGGTGCACGTGGACAAAGCAGATGCTTACATTAAGGAAGTGCTCAAGCTCTCCGATGCGCTGGGGATACCGAGTGCAGATTTGATATTCAAAGGAAGATATACGCCTGACGAATTCTACAATTTATACAAAGATAAAAATGTGTTGAATCGAATCAATTACTTACCCATCTTTTTTGCTGACGGACTGGATGGCTGGGATAACACTTTAAACAATGGGGTTTGGAATTACATTTGGGGCTTTATTCCAGATGGTTTACAGCATTGGGCAACTGAATTAGGTTTGGGTTCAAGCCCCACTTGGGATAAAATATTTGACAAATATTTAAACGATACCCGAATTAATGCCACTATCAAAGGCTTTGAATTGCAATGGTTTACCGAATTCAAACCGAATGATTTAGCCTTGAGAGACGCCGTTACTTACGTGAAAAGCAAAAACAAAAACGCATTGGCTTCGCCCATGTGGCCCGAAGACTTTACTGGCTGGTGGAATCCTCGGGATAAAGTGTATCGCCGATTTAGCACCTACACCGATTATCGAGGCAATTGGGATTTTTGGTTTGATGGTGCAAATTTCACTACCAAGCCTTTTCCAAACATTGTAATTGAAGATAACACTTTGCGAATGGTGGACTATCTTCAAGCGAGGGGATTGCGTACAAAGTAAACTATTATAGTAAAATTTCGTAAACAAGTGAGTGCTTCTTGAGCGGTCAGTCGAATCCAAAGCGGCTGACCGCTTTTTTCAAAAACCGCTTTACAATAATTTAATCTACGCATTGCCCTAGAGTGCCTAACTTAGCTACCTGAAAAACAGGCGCTTTTGGGTATGAACGTTTTGATAAACAGGCTGATAGCAGGTGAAGTAGCAGCATTCGAGGCAATGTATGCGGCTTACCACCACAAAGTGTATCGCTTTGCGCTCCAGTTTGTTAGAGATGCCAGCTTTGCGCAAGAAATCACGCAGCAGGTCTTCATTCGCCTGTGGGAAAAACGCGCCAGCCTTTCCGCTTCTAAGCCTTTTGATGGGCAAGTTTTCCTGATTACCCGTAATTTGGTCATTGACAACCTCCGCAAGCAAGCCCGCGACAAAAAGTTGGAAGCTAATTTTGGTTTTTTAAAACCCGACCTGGATGAAAGTACGGAAGCCGACGTAATTCTCTCTGATTATCAACAAAAAGTAGAAGCCCTCATCGCCGCCCTGCCGCCCAAGCGCCAGCAGATTTATCGGATGAACAAAGAACAAGGCTTGAGCTTTGACGAAATTGCCAAAGAAATGTCTATTTCCCCTAAAACCGTAGATGCGCAGCTCCAACTCGCACTCAAATACCTCCGTAGCAAAATCCCAGATTTACTGCATTTCTTGCTATAGATTGACTAAATCTTTAAGATTTAGCAAATCTTTTCCATTCCGATTAGGGAAAACCTATCTCTGCATTCGTGTAGTAGTTGTATTTGATTAATAAACGGCTAATGATAGATAAAAAACAATTAGAAAAATACCTGCAAGGGAGATTATCGAAACCAGAATTAGAGGCATTCCGGCAATATTTGCAACAGGAAGAGGTCACCGCATTAGAGCAATTGATGCACGAACAGTGGGAAAATAATCCGGCATTGCAAGAAAAAATAGAGGAGACGCTTTCGCAAGAGATGCTGCAAAATATCAAGCAAGCAATTGTCATTGAAACCCCAGTACGCAGACTCGTACCGCGTCGAAGCTGGCAGGTAGCCGCCGCCGTTTTGCTGATAATTGCTACGGCTGTGATTTGGTGGCAATTGTCAGGCATTTCACAAAAACCTACTTTGGTCATCAATGATAGCAATACCGTTAAAAAAGTAGAATTGCAAGATGGTTCGACCATATGGCTCAATCAACAAACTCGATTGACTTACCTCATCACGCGTCGCAAACGTAACTTGACCTTGAAAGGAGAAGCATTTTTTGAGGTTACTAAAGACCCGAGGCGTCCTTTTTCAGTACAAACTGGCAATATGAGTACCACGGTGTTGGGTACTTCATTTAACATTGAAGCTTTTCCCGAAGATGAACGCGTGGAAGTTTCGCTGGTGACGGGCAAAGTAGCGGTGAAAATTGAAAAAGACGGTGCTTCTAAAAACTGGGAAATGAAACCCGGCGAGCAATTGCAGTATTTACCTGTGGCTAATGAAGTGATGCGCAGTACTTTCTTGACCAAAGACGAAACCGCTTGGCGCGAAGGGCAATTAGTGTTGCAAAAAATGCCGCTGACTACCGCACTGCGTCAAATTTCAAGATTCTATAACACTGAATTACAATTTGATACGCTGCAACTAAAAAAATGTATGGTTACCTCCACTTTTGATAAAAACAATTCGATTGATGATGTCCTCGAGGTACTCCTTTTTTCCAATGACTTGACCTACCAGAAGAAGGGAGCGACTTACACCATCGAAGGACCAGGCTGCAAATAGGGACGGAGTATGGGGTGATAGGGAGATTAGGTGATTCAGAGACGTAGGGACTTAGAGATTTTCTTTCTAAAGCAGTGTACGCTTCGCAGGGAAACGCTACATTGTTAAAAATCAAGGCTTTACAGTATTCTTACGATTACTACGGGTAGTTAGCGCTACCTCGTAGCTTAGGAATGCTTTTTCTAATAAAAAATTGAATCACAAAATTATGAAAAAAGTGACACTTACGAATTTTTTGAAACACTTGTTACTCTTTGTGCTGCTTACTTCCTTCACCCAGGCGCTACTGGCTACGCCCTCCAATGGGCAAGCAGTTGGGACGGTGAGTTTGGATTTGAAAAATGCTTCACTTCCGAAAGTATTCACCCAAATTGAGCAACAGACCGACTACAAGTTCTCCTACAATGAAGACGAAGTGCAAGGTATTCGCCTCAAGCGTCTCCAATTCAAAAAAGAGGAACTGGCAAAGGTGCTCGACTACTTGGAAACCCAAGCAAACGTGCAATTTAAGTTGGTAAACAAGCTTATCGGGGTGAAAGTCAAAAGAAAACCGACTACTCCCAAGCTCCATTCCACCGGCGACAGCGAAGCTATAAAAGAATTGATTTTTAACATCCCCGTGACGGGCAAAGTGACCGACGCCGCTACCGGCGAGCCGCTCGTGGGTGCTACCGTGCAGGTGAAGGGTACGAATGTAGGTACGCAAACGGATGCCGAAGGTAATTTTAGCCTCTCCATCCCAGAGAATACGCCAAGACTGGTGGTGTCTTATCTTGGATTTGCAACGCAAGAAATTGCAGTAGGTAATCAAACGAGCTTCAATATTCAACTCCAAACCGATGCGACAGCGATTCAGGAAGTAGTAGTAGTGGGCTACGGTACGCAAAAGCGTGCAGACACCGAGGGTTCCGTTACTTCTATTACTTCCAACACTATCAACAAATTTCCGAGTACTTCCCTGGAGCAAAGCTTGATTGGCAATGTACCAGGCGTACACATCGTGCAAAGCTCGGGCGCACCGGGTGCGGGCATTAGCGTGCGGGTGCGCGGCGTGACTTCCATCGCGGGTGGCAATGAGCCTTTATATGTGATTGACGGCGTGCCTTTTTTCAACAGCGATGTGAGAGGTTTGAATGGCTTGTCCACGATTAATCCAAATGATATTGAGTCTATTGAAATCTTGAAAGACGCAGCTGCGACGGCGATTTACGGTTCTCGCGGTGGCAATGGCGTCGTGCTGATTACCACCAAAATGGGCAAAGGCAAGACGTTTTCTGTCAATTACAATGCCTGGGCGAGCATGGACGAGCCGGTGACGAAAATCGACGTGATGAATGGTGCGGAATTCACAGAATACGCGAATATCTGGTCAAAAAACTCCAACCGCCCGATTCCCAATGCAAACCTAAAGTTTTTAGGCGCAGACACCGATTGGCAAGACGAAATCATGGGCGTCGCCTATTCTCAAAATCATAATCTAAACTTCAGCGGTGGCAACGATTACAC
>CAZJXN010000101.1:0-19244 GCA_964549655.1 uncultured Saprospiraceae bacterium | reverse complement strand
GAATTGTGATTTGTGAAAAGGGATTTGTGATTTGTGCTTTGTTGACAAATATAGAATAAAAATTGCACAAGCCGTCAGCAATGGTGTTCCAAAGTCTATGGATTCATTTTGCTCGTCGGCAAATACAGGATTTTGGTAGAGTAAGGGCTATTTTTTGCAAACCTCTTTTTACTTCTTCTCGTCTTTTAAGCTGCAAAACAATTTCATTATGTAACCAACCAAGTTTGGTTATTACAAAAATCACCGGAATATGAAAACGAATGTTGAAAATTTTGTGAAAAATCTATTGCTTATTATTTTATTGTTGGTATGCGGTTTGATAAGTGCTTTTTCATAAAATTCTATTTATAAAATTCAATTGGACGAATCTAAAATTTTGCAAATTAATGGCTGATTCAAACACCTGAAGCAAGTGCTATTTGCAGTATTTAAACTGCTAGCTATTTTTCATGGAAGGGCAAATTAATATTTATAAAATACTCATTATCAAGCAAAAATATATTTTATTTCTTTCCGCTTAATCATCTTTAAAATCCCATCTTAAAGTTTAGTTAAGATCGTGACTTTCCGAACCGTTTCTCGTCCAAATCAGTAAAACAAGTATAAACGGTTTGTAACCATGAACCACATCATCGCAACTTTAGATCTCAAACGACTGCTGCAATTATTCGACCTGATGCAGCGGTCATTCCTTACCACGAAAAAACGATGGGAGGACTTCCTGAGCCAGTATCCCATTTTTGTCTGGCTGTTGAAGGCATTAGGATTGATAGTACTTACAGGCGCGCTTGCCACTATGGGTTTTCTGATGAGTATTCGCTATGGCGCGTTTGGTCCGCTGCCTACTAAGCAAGACCTTGCCGGTATTTCCAATCAGTTGGCTTCTGAAGTGTATGATGTGAATGGCACTTTGTTAGGACGTTATTATTTTGAACATCGAAGTAATGTAAAGTACAAAGATATTTCGCAACATTTTGTACACGCGCTCGTAGCGACTGAAGATGCGCGTTATTTTGAGCATAATGGTGTTGATATGCGGGCGTGGTTGCGCGTATTTTTCAAAACCGTTTTGCGAAAAGATGAATCATCTGGTGGCGGTAGTACCATTACACAACAATTAGTGAAAAACTTGTATCCGCGTCGTGCGAATCATGGTAAGTACTCCTTGGTTATCAATAAGTTGAAAGAAGTGTTTATCGCCGTTCGCTTGGAAAGTCTGTATACCAAGCAAGAGATTATGGAAATGTATTTGAATACTGTCTCGTTCAGCGAGAACACGTATGGCATCAAGGTCGCTGCGCAACGCTTTTTTGGGGAAACGCCTGATAGTTTGAATGCGAATCAATCGGCAGTTTTGGTAGCGATGTTAAAGGCAACTTCTACGTATAATCCAGTCGCCAATCCTGAAAAGTCGCTGGAGCGGAGAAATTTGGTATTGCAACAAATGGAGAAATATAATTATTTGACTTCCAAAGAAGCCGATACCTTACAAAAACAGCCCTTAAATTTAAATTATAGCCCATTCAATCATAACGCTGGAATGGCGACGTACTTCCGCGAACACTTGCGTTTAGAATTGAAACAGATTCTGGAAGATTATCATAAACCGAATGGTATGGCGTATAATATTTATACGGACGGGTTGAAAATTTACACCACGATTGATGAGACCATGCAAAGCTACGCCGAAAATGCAGTGAAAGAACACATGGCGAAATTGCAAAAGGATTTTATAAACCACTTGAACGGCGCACCGGCTTGGGAAAACGACACGATTTTGATTTTGGCAAAGCAGCATTCGTACCGCTACCGCCAGATGAAAGCGATGAATTTTACGAAAAAACAAATTGATTCTGTGTTTAACAAGCCTGTGAAAATGACCGTGTTTAGCTGGGAGGGACGCGAAGTGAAGCGCACAATGAGTCCAATGGATTCTATCAAATATTACTTGTCGTTGCTGAATGCCGGTTTTATGGCGATGGAACCGGCTACCGGCGCGGTCAAAGCTTGGGTCGGCGGCATGGATTATAAATATTTTAAATACGACCATGTGAAGTCTCGTCGGCAGGTGGGTTCTACGTTTAAACCTGTTGTATATGCCACTGCTATTCATGAAGGGATTTCGCCTTGTATTCGCATCGGCAATTATTTGCGCAGTTATCCGCAGTATCAATATTGGACTCCGAAAAATTCAGACGGAAAATACGGTGGTTCGTACAATATGGAAGGTGCCTTGGTGCATTCGGTCAATACCGTCACAGTGAGCCTTGCCATGCGCGTGAGTCCGAAAAAAGTGGCTCAAATGGCAGAAGATTTGGGAATAGATGGCGAAGTACCAAGACGACCCGCTATTGCATTGGGTGCGCATGAAGCGTCGCTGCTGGATATGGTGCAGGTGTATGGCACGTTTGCGAATCGCGGCAAGCGACCAGAGCCATTTTATATCAAACGAATTGAAACGGCGCGTGGGCGTGTGATTTACCAACATTGGCAGGATACGAGCGATTGGAAACAGCCGCTCACGGTGGATGAAGCTGACATGATGACGCACATGTTGCGCTCGGCGGTAGACAAAGGCACGGGCAGACGCTTGCGTTTTCGGTATAATTTTACCAACGAAATAGCCGGCAAAACGGGTACGAGTCAGAATCACTCCGATGGTTGGTTTATTGGATACACACCGACTTTGGTGGCGGGAACTTGGGTGGGTGGTGAGTCGCCTTCGGTGCGTTTTCGAGATTTAAGTCTGGGGCAAGGTGCGAATATGGCTTTGCCTGTGTACGCCTTGTTTATGAAGCAATTACAAGGGGATAAAAATTATGAAAATATTTTCACTGCAACATTCCCGACGCCTTCAGAAGCAGTACAGGAAACGATGATATGTGTGCGCGGCGCGAGTACTCGCGTGAAAGTGGATTCAACAGTGGTTTCAGTGCCTTCTGTTGCAGTTGGAAACACAATTCAGTAAAAAATGATGTCATCACTCGCAGTGATGACATCATTTTTTCACCTGCCTTTTAGCGCCGTCCAATCCGCTGTGGTTATCATCTTCGCAAATTCTACTTTATTGCCAGTCAATTGTTTATGAATGGCGGCATCGCCCATTTGTAAGTTAGGAGCGTCCGCTTCGCCGGTTGTAAAAGAGTGCGCCATCAAGACGATATTTTTATCGCTAATCGCTTGTGATTCCGCTAATTGAATGGTGTTTTTAAAACGATCTGCTTCTACGTACACGTAATACGTGAGCGCCTGCGAGGTTTCGATGGGCAATTTTAAATCCATCGTTTCCACACTTTTGATACTTCGGCAAAATTCGCTGGAAATTACTTTTCCAACCGACAAATCTAAATTTTTAAAGGCTTTTCCCGTTTCTGCCGCTTGCGTATAGCCTGGAGGCGACAGTTGGCGGGCGACGGTTGAATCACAACTTTCCCACCAATCGGCGGAAGAATTGAATTTATCGGAGCCGCTAGTGGCAGTCATGTGCCGAAAATAAAGTACATAGCCACCTTTTTTCATAGATTTAAATAACTCAGCGTGCGGCGTGACGATTACGGTTCGAGTAGCAGTATCCTTGTTATTAAAAGCACTTATTTCAAATATACCTGCTCCGTTGGGCGCGATATAAAGTCCATTATCGGTAATATTTCCGCCGCTTACTGTCCAAGTTAATTTTCGGTCTGCTTGAAATTGCAGCGTGTCATTTGGCTCTAAGAACGTGGTCGTTTCGGGTGTTAATTGGATATCGGTGGTGGATGTGTCGTCGTTTTCGTCACAACCAGAAAGCCAAACTGTGGATACCAATAAAATTAGAAAAATGGAACGGTTAAGCATGAAGTAGGGTTTTTAGTTTATCCTACAAAAATAAACCTTTACGTAGAATTAAAGCAGAAAACTGAAATAGATGTCAGCGGTTTTTTAATTTTGACAAAAATGGCGAACGCTCCTTGATTAGTATTTTATAAAATGAATGTAAATCAATTTTTATTTTATTTACTGGTAGCAGTACTGAGCATTGGCGTGTTGCAAGGCATGACGATTGGTGGGTTATTTTTTTTCAAACGCTCTGGCGAAAAACGCGCTAATATTTTCTACGGGCTGTTGTTGATTAGTTTTGCGCTAACGATGTTGCATCATATTTTTGTAATGACGGGATTTTTTGAACGGTATCCAACTTTACACTTTCTGCCTATTTATTTCACACTGGCGTTTCCACCGCTATTATTTTATTATGTAAAATTAAATTTATACCCAAAATATGAGTTTCATTGGTCAGATATTAAACATTTTATTTTACCGGCTGGTCAGTTTTTATTTTTTATGAGTATTTTCTTTACGGCGGTATCTTACAAAAGTCATTTAGAACGTCATTTTTTCAATCCTTTTTTTGGTGCTTTTGAGCAATTATTATACCTCACTACTTTTTTTGCTTATACGTATTTTGCTTGGCGTTACATCCGGCAAAAGCGGCGACAACTACGCGACCGCTTGGAAATCAAGCAGTTATTCTATCTGCGCACGCTGATTCAAATTCTATTTATCCTTTTTTGCATTCACACCGTGTTTGTGCTGACTGATTTTATTACATTTGAACTATTTGGTATCAACCTGCGCACCGTGAAACCCTTTGCGGCGTTAGGCGTGCTATCTTTTGCGGCATTGTTATTTTGGTTGGGTATTTATGGTTTTCAGGTATTGCTGTGGGGGAGAAAAGTGTTTGGGAAAAGAGGAGGATGGGAGGATGGGAAGATGGGAGGATGACGTGTGCTTCCCATCTTCCCATCCTCCTTTATTGTTTCTTTTTATAATCTCCATTCTTCCAAGCATTAAAGAATTTGCCCCAAGCGATAGGATTAAAAATATTCATAGGCGGCTGCTGTCCGATGTAATAATAATCGCGGGCTTGCTGGCGCAAGTAATAATTGGCGTTTTCTCTACCATCAACTACGACACCTGCTTTTGCGCGGGCGAGTGTTTCCTGTGCCAAGTTTTCAGTGGCGCGGCGTTGCAGCTCCGGCGTTACATCCATCGCTAAAAATTCTAATTTGAAATGGTCGCGGTTGGGCCAAGGAAAAATGACAACTTCCGGCAGATTGATATCATCTTGCGTCATCAGTTGCACCATTGAGTAACGGTCGTCTTGCAGATTGGTCGGGATTTTATATTCTACCGTTTTATAACCTACAGAGGAAAAGACAATTACGTCGCCTTTTTCAGCTACAATCGAAAAGAAACCTTTCAAATCGGAATACGTACCGCGTCCTTTGCTTTTTACGATAATATTGGTGTACGGCACGGGGTATAGCTGCTCGGTCGCACCATCCAGCACCATGCCGGAGAACTGTACTAAATTCGTATTGGTCTCCGTCTGCGCTTGTGCAAAATGGCTCACAAACAACAAGAGTATCGTATAAAATCCTACTAATTTCGGCATAATAGCGCTTCTTTTTTTGCGAAAATAAACGTTTTTTTGCAACTTTACTATCCATTAGACTGCAATATCGGTGTAAAAGTTCGATGACCCTTTCTTTTTTAACAAAATGAAAACAGGTACGAGTCGCAGTGTGGCAGATTTCTAAAATATGCCGCACTTATTAAAGTTAAAAATAGATTTGCCTTTATCTTCAACTTCAATGCATGCCATATTTTTTCTCTCCTGCAATAATGGCAATCGGCAATACATTCTGCTTAGGCGGTAGCGGACAAGTAGCATACGTCGTGAATGCACAAGGCGGATTAGTCGCTCTATTAAAATCCAAGATTGTTTTGCCGTTGGCATCGGGTTTGGCGGCATATAAAAAGCGGCCAGAGGCATACGTAGCGTCGCCATTAGTGTCGTCTCCAAAAAGAATAAAAAGTTGTTCACCTTCCCAAACCACATCAAGCCGGTATGTTTTTCCTTGCAAATCAAATACCAATGCGCCGGGAGAATTTTGAAGTGAAGTCATGCCCAATACATCGGTAATCGGAATTTTATGATTGCTGTCCGCTAATTCTAACCGAGCTTCTACCCGCCACTGACTATCTATCGGAAACATTTCAACTGCTTGAAAAGTAGTGACCGCTGGATGCTCCAAATCTCGTAATCGAATGCCGTATAAATTGCCTCGCTTGATGACAAACCAGCGTAAAGATTGATGTTGTAAAGTGACGGGTTTCGCGCCTTCCGAAAAAATTACCGCCTTTTTTATAATGTTATCGCCGCTGTAAACTTTCGAATTTTGTAATATTTCAATATTTACTTGTCCATTTTTTAAAATAAAACTGCCGATAAAAGCATCTCCTTTCGGAAATTTCACGGCGTTCGATTTATCCGAGCCAAATGTATTTTTACCTGCTTGCAACCAAAATAAACCGGCGAGATTGAGCCAGCCATTTTCACTTTTCAGCGAAGTCTCGCGCTGCGTATGCCAGTTTTTAATATCCGCTTCGTAGGTAGTCTGACCATACGAAGAGAAAGATCCCAGTAAAATAAGAGAAAAGAATACGATTTGAATCCGAAAATTATATTTCATAAAGTAATTGATTATTAAGGAGTTGGGTCAAAAATAAAAAGCTTTTTGGTTTAATTTACAAAACCATCATGCTGTATCGAGTTAAATGTGTAAAAAAAATATTGCGCTGCGCTGCACCTTGAACGTATTTTCTAATTCTTTTCTACCAATATCACGGTGCGCTGCACCTAACTTTTTACAAATGTAATTTAATGCGTTTGACCTGCATACTGTATAGGTCTTAATCAAAATTCGTATAACGTATATTCTAATTAACTTGCATTCAAAAAAGTGATTGGAAGGGATTTACAGTACGCCATTGAATTATTGAAAGCTGACCAATTAGTAGCGATTCCGACCGAAACCGTTTATGGATTAGCAGGCAATGCGCTAAATGTGGAGGCAGTTTCGCAAATTTTTGCGGTGAAAAATCGTCCGTCCTTTGACCCGCTCATTGTGCACACCAGCAGTCTGGAACGGTTACAAACGTTTGTAACCGACTTTCCAAAAAACGCGTTGTTGCTCGCTGAAGCTTTCATGCCGGGACCGTTGACGCTGCTTTTGCCGAAAAAAGAGTTGATTCCTGATTTGGTTACTGCGGGTTCGCCGCTTGTTGCATTGCGCATTCCCCAGCATCCGTTGACTTTGGCACTTTTACAACAATTAGATTTTCCATTGGCTGCTCCCAGCGCGAATCCGTTTGGCTACATCAGTCCGACTACTGCTCAACACGTGGTGCAACAATTAGGTCAAAAAATTCCGTACATTTTAGATGGCGGCGCTTGTGACATCGGTCTGGAAAGTACGATTGTTGGTTTTGAACAAGAGAAAGTAATTATTTATAGAAAAGGCGGCATTCCGATGGAAGCTATTGAAAGTTTGGTTGGCAAAGTGGAATTGAAACCACATTCTACCTCCAATCCACAAGCACCGGGGATGCTGCAAAGTCATTACGCACCGCGCGTGCCGCTTATTTTGGGAGATATTGAAAAATTATTGGAGCTGCATAAAGGCAAAAAAATAGGCATTCTTTCTTTTCAAAAAATATTTCCTCAAACATCACCCTATCACCTCATCACCCTATCACCCACTGGAAATTTCGCGGAAGCCGCCCGCAATCTCTTCGCTGGCATGCGTTATCTGGATAGCTTGGATTTGGATGTAATGGTAGCAGAATTGTTACCGGAAGAAGATTTGGGAAGGGCGATTAATGACCGCTTGCGCCGAGCATCGGTGACTAAGAGATCAAGAGACTTGGAGATTAAAGCGTGACGTGACAGATTGCCCAATCACAAATCACTAATAACCGCTTTTGATTTAAAGATTTGTTAATTAACGGATTGAGTTTAACAGTTTCTAAAAAACTTCGGTCATTTGTAGTAGTTTTATTATTTGGATTATTTATTTTCCAATCAAAATTCCTAACCTATGAATTTCAGAAATCGCTTCTTCGTATTATTAGCGCTGCTCACAGTGGGTATGTTTACCAACTTGAACGCGCAAGATGAAAAATCGAAACGTCCCAGTCCACTAATGGAAGCCAAGGCTTCGGTGGATGACTTGACGATTGATATTGACTATGGTAGTCCGGCTGTGAAAGGCAGAAAAATATGGGGCAGCTTAGAGCCATACGGCGAAGTGTGGCGCACGGGTGCCAATGAGGCTACGACTTTTGAGGTCAACAAAGATGTAGTCATCAATGGGGAGAAGTTGGCAGCCGGTAAGTATTCGCTTTTTACCATTCCTACTGAAAAGGATTGGACGGTGATTTTCAATAAAGAAGCCAACCAATGGGGTGCTTACAACTACAAGCAAGACAAAGATGCGCTGCGTATAACCGTGAAAACGGATAAAGCGCCTGTACTGACCGAGCGGCTTACCTTTAAAGTAGACGAAAAGACAGGTAAAGTAACGTTCCTCTGGGAAAATGTTACGTTCCATTTTGATGTGAAAAAAGCTGGATAAACAGTAATCGTTGAATGGGGTTTAATTAATAATATGAGCCCATTCAACACCCTTTTTACTTGTACTTCTTGTTATAGCTGTCCACATATAATGTTGATTTCTAATTCATTCAACTAACATTTCCTATCTTTATTTGTTACAAAAGCATACGCTATTATCATTTTCCAATTTTTGAATTACCGAATAATTGGTACTTTTGCACCAAAAAAATCAATAAGAAACGTATGAAAAATCTGAATCTTATATTGCTTCTATTTGTGACTGTGTCCCTTTTCTCTTGTGCTAAAACCAATGAAGATACCGCAAGACTCTTGATAGGACGCTGGCAACTTCGGGAGGCATTGCGCAACGACCGCCCCACGGAATCCTTGGCAGAAATGTACATGGAATTTACGGCAGATGGGAAATTACGAACAAATGTGGCAGGTACACCAGAAGAAGGTACGTATGAATTGAAAGGCGAACAGGTTTTGCAACGCAATATCAGCATGAGCGCCGATTATAAGATTGAGTCTATCGAAGATGCTAACTTGGTGCTTACTACAACGTTGCGAGGGTATGCGTTTCGGTTTTCGTTTACGAGGGCGAATGCGAGTACGACGGAGACTTCCGAGGTCACTTCGCAGTAGGAGGAGCGGGTAGCACCAACCTTTGGTTGGTTCACGCATCATTCCTAACCAGCCAAAGGTTGATGCTACGCGTCATTTAAACGCCACAAATTCAATCAACAACATATTTTTATCTAACCCAAAATGGTCTTCGGCAGGCTCACTGAACCGTTTCAAAAAATGGTAGCCTCGAATGATCACTTGCTCGCCAAGCGACAATTTAGAGGAAATATTAAAAGTAGAGCGCGTGACGATGAATAGATAGTCCGCCGGTAAATTGAATTGTTTTAGCGAAGGATACGTACTAAATGAAGAGATCACTCCTTTTTGACATAACTCATTGATTGCCTGCCAGAAAGAGTCCTTGATATTCGGTTGCACTTTGTAGCCCAAATCGAAATCAAGTCGAAAAACCGTGTCTTCTACAATCTCGGTAAACCGATATTTATTGGTAAACGGCTCGTCTACTTCATTCAAATGCAGGAGCCAATAATGATCGGCACGTTTGGGTTGTTTTTGAAAAATGGATTTGAGCAAGTATTTTTCTACCCGGTCCGACTGGCGTGCATAGGTAAGATATACGATATTGGAGGCATATTTTGGAATTTCTTTATCCTGACTTACTGCCTCAATGATTTTCAAATTTTTACCCAAGGATACAAAATGTCGTTTTTGATATAAGAGTTGTTCTGCTTTGTTTTGTACAAACATAATAGCAAAAAAGATACCTGCCAGCAACAGCGTCACGCCTGCGCCATGTGCAATTTTTTGCAAATTAGCAGCCGCAAAGACACCTTCTACCGTAACAAATAGTAAAGTAATAGCTGCCACTTGTAGAATAGGCCACTTTTTTCGATATAATAAAAACCAAATCAACAGTAAAGTAGTCGAAAGCATCGCAATCGTTATCGCAATGCCATAAGCTGCCTCCATACGCTGTGATTCTTTGAAATACAAGACAATAGCGCAACTGCCAACAAATAAAACGGTATTGATGGAAGGGATAAAAAGCTGCTGTTTGTGTTGAGAAGGGTACGTAATGCGTACGCGGATCCATGATTTTAATTTGATTGCCTCATTAATCATCGAAAAAGATCCGCTAATCAAAGCCTGACTCGCCACTACGGATGCTAAAGTAGCAATACCCACACCCACTGGTACAAACCACTCTGGCATAATGGAGAAAAAAGGATTGGCTCCACCTAATTGCTTGCCCGGCATTGTCAGAACCCAAGCACCTTGTCCAAAATAATTGATGACTAAAGAGGACTTTACAAGAATCCACGAATATTGAATATTCTTTCTACCTACATGTCCTAAGTCGGAATAAAGTGCTTCCGCGCCCGTTACACACAGAAAAACCGCTCCTACAATGAGCCAACTATTGGGACTATGCGTAAGCAGATTGTAAGCATACATCGGGTTGAATGCATTCAGCACAACTGGATTCTCCCCGATTTGTAGCAAACCAAATACGGTAAGCATAGAAAACCACACCAGCATAATCGGACCAAAAGATTTTCCGATTGTATCCGTACCAAATTGTTGAAAAGTGAATAACCCTGCCAAAATGCCAATTACAATCCATACGACATAATCACTGGTAAGCGTAGGAAAGGAAGTTTTTAACCCTTCTATGGAAGAGGTCAGCGAAATAGCAGGTGTAATAATGCCATCTGCCAGCAGTGCGGCACAACCAATCATGGCGATGTAAATAATCCAATCCGGTGCTTTGCGGCGAATGAGGGCGTAAAGCGAAAAAATACCGCCTTCGCCGTTATTGTCCGCTTGAAGCGTAATAAGAATATATTTGAAGGTAGCTTGTAAAGTAAGCGTCCAAAATATACAAGATAAACCGCCTACCACGAGGTCGGTACTAATGACCTCCGTGCCAATGATGGCTTTTAAAACATAGAGGGGTGAAGTACCAATATCACCGTAAACAATCCCAAGTGTGACTAACAAACCTGTCGTGCTTACCCGATGATGAGCTGGTTGCATGATTTATTATTGAAGACCTTAGACCTTAGATTTTAGACAATAGACATAGCAAAAAAGGAAAAAAATAGAATAGGGGCATCTATCGTCTAAAATCTAAGGTCTAAAATCTATGATCTAAACAGTAGATGCTTGCAATTGCGAAAATTGCGGGGCAAATATATCTTTATTACAGTAAATTCAAACAACTAAAAAGTGAAAATTCCTACACACCTCATAGATTGTACTTTTTAATGAATAGAAACGCTTGAAATATGTTATCTTTGGAGGCAAGCATTTTATAAACATGGAAAAAATTCGACCTTTTGAAATCTTTCTCGCACAAGTAGTTATCTACCTGTTGCTCTGGCTATTCAATGATTACTTGGCATCGTTGCTCAGTATTATTTTCGGTACCATTTGCCTGCTTATTTTACTCATTTCCATTATTGTAGAAGTGGTAGAGCGTTCTAAAGTGCCGCGTTGGTATTTCATTTTTATGGGCGCATCGGTGCTGGCTCCAGTTGTGGCAGCACTTGTCTATCTTACAATTAGTGGCGGGGTAGAATGGATGAGAAAATAAGGTGATGGGAGGATCGGGTGATAGGTTTACCCATGATTTGTCTATTAAGTAATCAAGCTTATTTAAACCACAGCGTTTACAAAGTTTCATAGAGGTTTATCGTTTGATAATCAATACTTTGCGGCTTTGCGTGAAAATTGGTGGTTATTTAAGCTGCGCTACTTAGCACTCCTTTATTTTCATTCCTTCATTTTTTTTATTAATCGTTCTTCCATTTTCAACAACAAATCCTCGATATCATCTGCGACCAGCAATAAATCTCGATGCGCCGAACGTAGCAAACCTTCCCGTTCCATCAAATCTAACTGTGCGATAAGCGGATCATAAAAGCCATTCACATTTAGAATACCAATGGGATGCGTCGCTTTGCTCAATTGTACCAGCGTGAGCATTTCAAACAATTCATCCAGCGTGCCGTAGCCGCCGGGCAGCGTGAGGACTGCATCCGAGCGTTTTGCCATTATTTTTTTGCGCTCGCCCATGCCCTTTACTAAAATCAATTCGGTCAAATCATGACGTTCGCCTTCCCGATCGTTTAAAAAAGTAGGAATAATACCCGTGACGGTACCGCCGTTTCCCAGCACTTCATCTGCCAGAATGCCCATCAAACCTACATTGCCACCGCCATATATCAAGTGAATGTTATGTTTCGCCAGCGTCTGCCCCACTTGCCGTGCCGTCGCTTCATAGATAGGATGGTTCCCTTTGCTCGAACCGCAAAAAACGAGGATTGATTTAAGTTTCATTATTTGCAAAGATAAAAAACAAAACCTCATCCGTTTTCAAAAAACGGATGAGGCTTAGTACGAGTATTCTAAAAAATTGTCTATCAAGCAATTAGTGTCTGCCTACTGCTTACAGCCAGCTGCCTACTAATTTACGCCAACTTCCAACCTTCCCGATACGGGCGAGACACAAACTGATTCGCATCTTCAAAATTGGTAATTTTCATGCTCGGACCATCCCAAATCAATTTCTTCCGTCCGTAATAATCAAAGCCATTTTTACCGTCGGACTTGCGCAAATTGTAGCTTCGGATCGCCAAATTACCCATTAAAACAGTCTCGGTCAACGGTCCTGAATAATCGAACGAGGAACTCAACGCTTTGTGCTCTTTGCTATCAAAACCTGCCTTGCACGCTTGCGCCCAAGCGACTTGGTGTCCGTGTTCCGGCAATGCATTTGGATTTGGCGTAGCAGCAGGCATTTCCATTTTATCGCCATTTTTCAGGTAGATTTTCGGATTGTTGCCATAGGTGCCGCAAGTCATAATACCTTTTTTGCCAATCATAATCACGCCATTGCTGCTGTCGGCTTCGGCAAGTGGCTCATTCGCAGGAATCCATTCTGGGTGAAATGGGCGAATTCCGCCATCCGTCCAAAACATTGTTACTTCAGATTTATTACGCGCCGTTGCTGGAAATTTCAATTGCACATTCGACGAAGGCGGACAACCTTCGGGATTATATTCTGGTGTCCAATCTTTCATAAACACTTGACCTACACTACATTCTACTTCCGTTGGATATCCCAAACCCAACACACGAAACGCCGGGTCAATCAAATGACAACCCATATCGCCCAACGCGCCAGTACCAAAATTCCACCAGCCCCGCCATTTAAACGGATGAAAAAGTGGATGATATTCTACCCAAGGTGCCGTACCGACCCACAAATCCCAATCTTTTTTATCCATAGATTCAATCAGCGGCGGCTTATCCGTTGGAAATGGATTGCCTTGAGGCCACACCGGGCGATTCGTCCAAATGTGTACTTCACTTACTTTGCCAATCAAACCTTTGTCGAGCCAATCCATCATCACTTTTTGCGTTGGGTTGGATGCGCCCTGATTGCCCATCTGACTCACGATTTTGTATTTCCTAGCACCTTCCGTCAGCATTCGCGCCTCTGCAATGTCGTGTGTGAGTGGCTTTTGTACGTACACGTGTTTGCCCATTTGCATTGCCAGCATCGCGGCTACGGCGTGTTGATGGTCGGGCGTGGAGATGGTGACGGCATCTATCGTATCCTTCATCTGTTCAAACATGACCCGAAAATCATTGTAGAACTTCGCATCCGGGAACTTTTCGATGCTGGCTTTGGCGCGCGCTTTGTCCACGTCGCAGAGGGCTACTACATTGTTGCCACCATTATTCCATGCGTTTGCGATGTCGCTTTGTCCTTTTCCACCTGCACCGATGGCGGCGATATTGAGTTTGTCACTTGGAGCGAGGAAGCCTCTGCCCAGTACGTGTCGCGGCACGATGAAAAAGCTACCTGCGGCTAAAGCGCCGGTTTGGAGAAACCGTCTTCTGGTTGTCGTTATTTTGTGTTGCATACTTTATAAGGATTGTACGTTGGAATCCAAAAGTAGAAGAAAAATGTGGAATGGAAAAGGAAGCAGGGGAAATTATAATTGGGGGAGAATAGGACACTGATTTTTTAGGATAATTATGGTTTTTTTATGATTTTAATATTGCTCTAAATCAATCATAAATTATCTTAACCATCTTAAAAAATCAGCGTCCTATCATTCAGCAGGGACTGAAGCTTCATTAATGGTTTTCCACAATAAATCGCGCAGTTCCGTCAAGCCCTGCTGCGCCACCGCTGAAATAAAAATATACGGAATCCCTTCTGGTAATTCCGGTGTTAATAATTCTTGCAACTCTTTATCAATCAAATCACTTTTAGTAATCGCCAACACGCGCGGCTTGTCCAGCAATTCTGGATTATACATTTCCAACTCATTCAACAAAATTTGATACTCCTTATTAATATGCTCAGTATCCGCCGGAATCATAAAAAGTAAGGTCGAATTACGTTCAATATGTCGCAAAAAGCGATGTCCTAAACCTTTCCCTAAATGTGCATTTTCGATAATACCGGGAATATCGGCTATCATAAAAGACCTACCGTCGCGGTATTGCACAATACCCAAGTTCGGAACAATCGTGGTGAAAGGGTAGGGAGCTATCTCTGGTTTCGCAGCCGTGAGTACAGAAAGGAGCGTGGATTTACCCGCATTAGGGAAACCAACCAAGCCGACATCTGCCAAGACCTTGAGTTCTAAAATCTTCCATTCTTCTTTACCGGGCTCGCCAGGCTGTGCGTAAAGAGGGGTTTGATTGGTAGCAGATTTAAAATTGGCATTGCCTAAGCCGCCGCGTCCACCGTCGAGTATAATGCGCTCCTCGTCGTCCTGCGTTATTTCAAATAAAAATTCACCGGTTTCTGCGTCCTTGGCGACTGTACCGAGCGGGACTTCCAAAATCACATCTTCTCCATCCAAGCCCGATTTATTGCCACCACTTCCATTTACACCATGACTGCCCAGTACGTGTTTGCGATATTTGAGCGACAGCAGCGTCCACAAATTGCGATTGCCTTTTAGAATAATGTTGCCACCTCGCCCGCCGTTGCCGCCGTCGGGTCCGCCCATTGCGGTCGTCTTATCTCTGTGAAAGTGCATGGAACCCGCGCCACCTGCGCCTGAGCGACAACAGATTTTGACGTAGTCCACAAAGTTTTGTTCTGCCATATTTTATAGATGCCAGATATTTAGATGCCAGATGCCAGACAGATTTGTACTTTAAAATGAATATTCGATTTCAAAAAATTTGGCTGCTCGCTTCTGACTCCTCTGATCTCTGTTCTAATAGTTTAAATAAAAAAAATTGTCATTGCATTTCTGTGAACGCAATGACAATCCAATTAGTTCTTATAGTAGTATATAGGGCTATAATTACAAATTATTTATCTCTTTACACAGCCGCTCAAAAATCTCTTCCACAGTCCCCACGCCATTCACCTTGATAGATTTATTCATTGTCGAATAATAATCAAACACGGGCGAGGTTTCGCTTTTATAAATATCCAAGCGGTTGCGAATAATCGCTTCATTGGTATCGTCAGCTCTGCCAGAAGTTTTACCGCGATTGAGCAAGCGTTCCACAATTTCGTCATCCGACACTTCCAGCATGATGAGTTGTGATACTTCGCCTGCGCTTTCCTGCAAGAGTTCATCCAGTGCCTGCGACTGCACGATATTGCGCGGAAAACCATC
The DNA here is from genome assembly GCA_964549655.1 of uncultured Saprospiraceae bacterium. Taxonomy (GTDB): domain Bacteria; phylum Bacteroidota; class Bacteroidia; order Chitinophagales; family Saprospiraceae; genus JADJNW01. Next base: position 3,551 of record CAZJXN010000101.1, on the reverse strand, counting down.
AAAAATATATCCTTTTACATCAGGATTAGCTTCTACTTTATTGCGGAGCATCCCGATCGTGACTGAGTCCGGCACTAATTCCCCTTTATTGATATAACTTTTTGCTTCCTGCCCAAGTGGCGTATTGTTGCCCATTTCATAGCGAAATAAATCGCCAGTAGAAATGTGTAACAACGAATAGGTCTCTACCAGCTTTGCCGCCTGCGTGCCTTTACCAGAGCCGGGCGGTCCAAATAGAATCAGATTAATCATTCCTATCAAAGGTTTAGGGTGCTTAATATCGGCAGTTTTTAGCTGTACCATTTGATTGTCAATCATTTATATAGAAAATATCATTGGGTTAATAGGCTACGTCATAGCGAATATACAACTATTCGTGTAAAAAAAACACGAAGCAGAAGAAATGCGATTCTTCCAAGCAAGATAGGAAAGAAAAATAGAAGTGTAATAGGTTGCTGTGTAATCTTCCAATTACATAGCATCCAGTTTTAAATCAAGGTAAAGAAAAAATATGTGTATAAAGATACGCCTCGCAGTCCATAAAACATACGAGGCGCGCTTATTTATTTTTTAAACAATGTACTTACTTGCTTGAGGCGGTTTTAAATACTAAGCCCTTTTGCCAGCCGCTCCAAATCTACGTGTAGACTTTTCAACTTTGCTTGTTGTGCCAGTACCTGCTGCGCCCGCTCTGCTGCATACTTTTCTGCAAATGGATTGGCAACGTCCCGCGCCATATAAATCTTTGGACGCCAATACGATGACTCCATCAAATTGTCAACCACTACACCCCGATAAGTGCTGTGAATGATGAAAAGACCGCGCTCGTCATTGGAGACCACCATCGCTACGTGCGAAATGCTGCTACGCTTGCTGCGCCGGAAAAAAACGAGGTCACCCGATTTGGTGTCTTTCAACAGCACTTTCACGCCCTGTACGCCTTGCGACCTTGAGCAGGTAGAAAGTTGAATGTTGAAATTGCGGTTGATGTAGTGTGTGAAGCCGGAACAATCGAAGCCACTGGCACTTCTGCCCGCATAACGGTATCTGGAACCGAGAAATCGTTTGGCGTAATCTACCATATCAAGGCGTAGATTAGGCTTTAATAATTCCGTCAAGTTCGTAGAAGTGCTGTCGGCATTGCCATTAGTAATCGTAGAATCGGCAGGGAGATTTTGATAAGGATTGGTTGCTAATAAGTTATGCGTAAAACATAACAATAAACTTACGAATTTTACACAAGCCCATAGGCTTTTACAAGAGTAACTGTCTGTTGGCATAAACGTTAGGTTTGTTAAAGGAATCCGCTCATTTAGCGTTTAGGGGTAAGCTTGTACAAAAATGTAATTGAGACGACGCAATTATTACAAAAACTGTAAAATATTAGAAACAAATCTTTACAATAAACCGTCTCTTTTCTTCAATTACGGTACGATTTGAAGCTTTTAGGATATGTTCGATTGGGAAGCTAGCGACCGCAAGATAGATAAAGTGTGCAAAAATTCATCCCCTTACAGAAAAATAATTTCACTGCTTGTTTGTAAGATATTGAAATACAGTCATTTGTAAGAAGAAAAAAATCGAAAATAAATTTTTAAAAACTGAACTTTTTATGCTTTTAAGGTATGTCTGGCAGAAAAATCAGGCTATCAAACTATTAAAAAAGGAGGCTGATTTTGACATCAAAATGCGCTAAATTGATATAAAAATATAACCGAATATTAAACGATGTAAAATGAATCTTGATCTTGTAAAAAAGCAAACCGATTTCGATAGTCTACGAGCGCCGAATAAGAGAGAGATGTGGTAAAAATATTTTCGAGATGACTGACCTGATGCACGACTTCACCGGTATAATCAATCAAACACGAATCGCCAGCGTGATAAATATCGTGCCCATCGTTGCCCACGCGATTCACACCGATGGTATAAACTTGGTTTTCAATGGCACGAGCCACTAGCAGCGATTTCCAAGCATGATTGCGCCGCTCCGGGAAATTAGCGACATAAAATAGCAAATCATACTTTTCTACATTCCTGCTCCAAACCGGAAAACGCAAGTCATAACAAATCAGCGGCAGGATTTTCCAACCTTTTAATTCCACCACCAGCCGCGCTGTACCGGCTGTATAATGCAAATGCTCCTCGGCATACGTAAAAAGGTGGCGCTTGTCATACGTTTCGTACGAGCCGTCAGGGCGCATCCACACGAGGCGATTGTAATAATTGCCATTTTCTGTTGCGATGAAGCTGCCGGTCACGACTGCATTGAGTTCATTTGCTTGATGCGTGAGCCATTGCATCGTCGCGTCGTTCATGCTCTCTGCCAACTGTGCCGGGCGCATACTAAAACCAGTCGTAAACATTTCGGGTAGAATAATCAGGTCAGTATGCCCGGTGAGTGGCGAGAGTTTTTCTTCTAATTGTTTTAAATTGGCAGTTTTATCTTCCCAATGTAATAAGGTTTGAACCGATGTGACGCGTAAGTTTTCCATGAAAGCATAAATTAGATGGCACAAATCTATAAGGTTTCCTAAAATCTTATAGGTTTTCAGCTAAATGCTAAACGCGAAAAGAGGCGTAGATATACTCTACACCTCTTCTCTTATCATTCAAAAAAATTAGTATCAAAAATGTAATTCTTACGCGCTTCCGACCTCCCACTTCTGACTTCCGACTTCGCGTTACTTTTTCTTCGGTGGTGCAGCAGCGGCAGCAGCAGCTTGTTGTGCACTCCGCAAAGCGCGTGGTATTTCTATCGTTGCAATCGGAATACCGGCTGCATTGATAATCTCCAATCCTTCGCCCACTTTGATGTCGCGAATACGAATAGACTGACCCAAGTCCAACTTAGAAATATCTACCGTTACTTCGTCTATGATATTTTCCGGCAGGGCTTTGATGGTCACATTGCGCACATTTTGAATGAGTTTTCCACCGGATTTTACACCTGGAGAAGTACCTTTAAAACGAATCGGCACTTGTACTTTAATAGGACGACCATCCTCCAATCGTAGAAAATCAAGGTGAAGAATACTATCTGTGACCGGATGATACTGTTTTTCTTTTACAATGCAACGGAACGGCTTGCCGTCTACTTCTACTTCCGCTATTTTAAAATCTGGGGTATAGATGAGATGCCGCACTTCATTCTGCGTAGTGGAAAAATGAATCACTTCATCGCCACCATAAAGTACACAAGGGATACGACCCTCTTTGCGAGTGGCTTTGGCTCCTTTTTTGCCCAGAGCGGTTCTCGTTTCTGCTTTTATATTTACTACCTGCATGGTTCTATTGCTTTGCTATTTTTAAAAAGGCACGCAAAGATAGGTAATGGGTTTGTATAAAACGAATCTTTTTTTGAAAAAAGGAGGATAATTTCTATTCTAACATTTTAGAGAAAAAAGATGCCAGATAGTCAGATGCCAGACCAGAACGTGAACCCCCTTCAACCTCAACCTCAACCTTAACCTCATTCCAATCTTCTTCTATTCCGCAAATCCCTAATCACAAATCCCTAATCACAAATCCCTATTCCGCAAATCCCTAAT
>CAZJXN010000100.1:0-19934 GCA_964549655.1 uncultured Saprospiraceae bacterium | reverse complement strand
CTTATCTACTTCAATAAAAACGAAATCAGGTAAGATAAATTGATAGTAGGTCAAAATGGGACGATAACTCGCTTTTCCACTTATCAAAATACTCATCAACACATTTGCATCCATAACGAAGTCGGTCATCATGCGAAATATTTATGCTTTTCCTCGTCCCAAGCCAGCCTTCTTGCTGCTTTCCATTCGGAATTATTTTCCAAGTCAATAGTCTCTAAATCTTTAAGCGCTTCCTGTGCAGCTATTTTTAAAACCAATTGCTGTGCAAACTCCTGCAAATATCGCTCTACCTCGTTGTAGCCAACCTGTTGCACAATACTTTCTTCTATTTCTACTTTAAACGCCACCATAAACGAATTTTGAGCTAAACTACCCTTTTTTTTGGAATGATGCAAGGGAATTATAGGAATAAACAGATTAAACGCACTAAAATTTATGGATCATTTCGAGGTCAACCTAAGTTTTATTTAGATGAATTGGCAGGAATTGAAAAATGCGACCGAGCCAATCACAAAATTCTATCCAATAAAACTGGAGAATAAATTTTCCTTTTGGCAACCTGAATAAAACCCGTATTTTATGCCGTGAAAATTCAAACCCGAAACAAGAAACCCGAAACGAACTAATCCATGTCCGACAAAACCACTCCAAACCCGCTCTGGTACAAAGATAGCATCCTCTACGCGCTGCACGTCCGCTCGTTTTATGATAGCAGCGGCACGGGCATCGGCGATATTCAAGGCTTGATACAAAAGCTCGATTATTTGGAAGATTTGGGTGTGAACTGCCTGTCGTTACTGCCTTTTTTTGAGTCGCCGCTCAAAGATGACGGCTACGACATCTCTGATTATTACAAAGTGCATCCCGATTATGGCACGTTGGAGGATTTTCAGGAGTTGCTCGACGAGGTGCACAAGCGCGGGATGCGCGTCATCATTGACATTACGGCGAATCACACGTCCATACAACATGAGTGGTTTCAGCGTGCACGCAAAGCACCACCTTTCACGCAGGAGCGCGATTTTTATATTTGGAATGATTCGCCCGATAAATATGCAGAGGCGGAAGTGATTTTTAGCGATTATGAATCGTCGAATTGGCATTGGGACAATCAAGCGAAAGCCTACTATTGGCACCGATTTTACAATCATCAGGCGGATTTGAATTATGAAAATCCCTTAGTGCGCGAAGAAATGCGCAAAGTTGTGGATTTTTGGTTGGACATCGGTGTAGACGGTTTGCGGCTTACATCCATCCTGTACACGGCGCGGCGCGAAGGAACGAATTGTGAAAACCTGCCGGAAGTGCATACTTATTTGAAAGAGCTACGAGCGCACGTTGACAAAAATTATCCGAATAAAATTCTAATCGCTGCCACCAATTTGTGGCCCGAGGCTGCTGCCGAATATTTTGGCAAGGAAGATGAGTGCCATATGAATTACAACTATTCGCTGATGCCGCGCTTGTACATCGCTTTGCAATCTGAGAATCAGTATCCGATTACCGATATTTTTGAACAAACGCCGGAAATTCCAGAGAGCTGCCAATGGGCATTGTTCCTGCGCAATCATGACGATTTGACGCTTTCGATGGTGACGGAGGAGGAGCGCGATTATTTGTACAAAGTATTTGCGCAAGACGACCACGCGAAAATCAATGACGGCATCCGACGAAGACTCGCGCCGCTACTGGGCAATGACCGCCGAAAAATCGAACTGCTCAATTCCTTACTTTTTTCGCTGCCCGGCACACCCGTGATTTATTATGGCGACGAAATTGGCATGGGCGACAATATTTACCTCGGCGACCGCAATGGCGTACGCACCCCGATGCAATGGAACGCCGACCGCAACGCCGGTTTTTCGACCGCCAATCCGCAAAAATTATTCCTGCCTGTCGTCATTGACCCGATGTATCGCTACGAAGGTACGAATGTGGATATTCAAAATCGCAATCCCGCGTCGCTGCTGTGGTGGATGAAAAACGGCATCGCCATTCGCAAGCGTTTACGGGCATTTGGCAATGGTAAAACGGAATTTTTAACTTCTAATAATGGTAAAATTCTCGCGTTCACGCGCTCGTATCAAGGGGAAATTATTCTGGTGGTTTGCAATCTATCTAAATATTCGCAGTCGGTTGAGTTGGATTTAAAGACATTCACAGGCGTGGAGCCGGTCGAAATTTTTAGTCAAAATAAGTTTTTTGAAGTGACGGACGCGCCGTATGCGTTCACGCTGGGACCGTATGGTTACTATTGGTTTTTGATGGAACAGGGCGAGATGCCCCCTATATCCCCTGAAGGGGGACTTTTGACGGACAGGGGGCTGGTAGAACGCGTCATTCCAGAATTAGAAAGTACAGTAGAATGGACTGCTTTTTTTGAAAATTATACCAGCAAGCGCCGTTTTGAAAAGAAAATTCTACAAAATTATTTACGCGCGATGCGCTGGTTTGGCGGCAAGTCGAAAAAAATTGTATCGAGTGAAGTGAGTGGTTTTCCGGTGATTGAAGTGGGAAATATTACGGCTTATTTACTGAATGTTTTATTGCGCTATGCAGATGGTTTGCCAGAGACGTATTTTTTGCCCGTCATGTTTATCACTAACCCAGAGCGCATGATATATTTTATTAAAAATGAAACTCGGAGTGTATTGTGTTATTTAAAAACGCCCGAAAGAGAAGGTATTATCATAGATGCATTATATAGTAAATATTTTCGGAATGAATTATTTTGGTTGCTCAAAAATAACCACACCGTGCGCGTCAACGGCGGTGTTTTAAAATTTGAAGCGGGTAAAATATTACAAGCATTAGACATTGAGAAAAAAGATATTACATCTGAAGTATTAAAAGTAGAACAAAGCAATACGTCCATTATTTACAATGATGAATTTTTCTTTAAAATTTATCGCAAATTAGAATCGGATATTAATCCTGATTTAGAATTAGTGCGCTTTTTATCAGAAAAAACCAATTTTGAAAATGCCCCTGCTTATGGCGGTGGCATCCAATATCAAGAATCCGGTGCCTCTGCGCATACGATTTTGGGCTTATTACAAAATAAAATTGTCAATCAAGGCGACGCTTGGGCTGCCATGCTCGACACCCTGAGCCGCTACTACGAAAAAGCCTTCAGCAAAGCTGGAAAAAATGTAGAACTGCCCGAATTGGTGCGCAAATCCCGCCTCTATTTTGATGATACGCCAGATGTTTTGAAACCTTTTATCACCGTCGAAACTTACGAGCGCATCACGCGCCTTGCCTTGCGTACTGCGGAGATGCACATCGCGCTATCAGCGGATTCGGAGGACGAAGCCTTTGAGCCAGAGAAATTTACCGAGCATTATCAGCGTTCCATTTACTCTGGACATCGCAAATTGGTGAGTGAAAAATTAGGCGCATTAGCTAATAAAATCAGCACTTTACCGACACAAACCGCCGAAGAAGCCCAGCAAGTGCTGGATTTGCGAGAAACGATTCTCAAAAGTTTTCAAGACATTTATAGTCGAAAAATTGAAGCGACCAAGACGCGCATTCACGGCGATTATCACTTAGGACAAGTTTTATTTAATGGAAGTGATTTTTATATCATAGATTTTGAAGGCGAACCGATGCACACGATCAGCGAGCGCCGCCTCAAACGCACCCCGTTCAAAGACGTGGCGGGTATGATTCGCTCCTTCCACTACGCCGCTTATGGGCAACTCCTTCTGAATCAGAAATATAAAAAAGAAGACATGCCCGTACTCGAACAATGGGCGCGCCAATGGTTCCACTACGTGAGCAACTACTTCCTCACCACTTACCTCGACCGCACGCAAGGACAAAATTTCATCCCGCCCGATGAAGACAGCATCCAATTATTATTACGCAGTTATTTACTCGAAAAAGCGATTTATGAAGTGGGATATGAAATGAATTCCAGACCGGATTGGTTAAGGATTCCGTTGAAGGGAGTGTTGTATGTGATGGAGGCCTATGGAGGGAAAAATTCTTAATACTGGCTGCTTGATGTTGGTAGAAACTCATATTATGGATAAAATAAGTTACTACAATAAGTATAAAAGTAGTTTAAAATATCATTTGTTATTTGATATTATACTTGTTACAGTATTAATTTTTCATCTTAAAGTATTATTTCAGCTTAAAGAAATATATCCTTTTTATGTCATGTCGGGTTTATTTTGTGCCTTTTTCCTGCATTTACTTGTAACATTAGGCTATTTTTTTTATGCTTTGCAGGAAAAACGTTATGTAGAAGCATTTTTTACATTTATACATAGCTTAATCTTAGTTTTGCTAACCTATTGTCTTTTCATGCTTATGATGCTAAGTCTTGCAGCTGGAACTTATTCATCAGGAAAATGATTTTTAAAGTAAAATTATTATTTCTATTGAAATATTTGATGAACATGGAAATTATAAAAGGTAAGTCTTTAGAAAAACTACCATTTCAGGATGACCTCATTCGGGTGGGCGATTTGGTTTATTTCGAGGGACCTTTATTGACGTTATTTGAAGATAGCAAGAGTGATGATTTATACCTCTATGATTGGGCGGACAGAAATGATGAATATAATCGCTGGCTTATTTATCTTGCTACGCCTGAATTATTATGGAAGTTTATTCAACAAAATATTTCTTACCAAAATTTTCTTTACACAGCTATAAATAAGGGTTTTTATATTGTTGATGTAAATCGAAATTTAGAACATCACCATACAAAGTTTGTTGAATACAAAGATTTACCTGCTGCCTACCAACCCAACGAGAAAAGCTATTTTGACGAAGCAGATACCGCTCATTTTAATAAAATTAAGAATTTTATTAATAAATATCTTCAAAAAAATAGTGTGCAATCGTCATCTCGTTTGGCGAACAATTAAATATGTTGAGCTACACTCTTTTCTTTCATTATGCTGCCTCTATTTTTATTTCCAACCCCTTTTTCCTCCGAAACGGTTGCCACTTAAACCAAGTCAGCGAGCGCCAAAGCCACTCCAACGGACCAAAATAAAAATGTCGGAGCCACACTTTACTCCACCAGATTTGTAATACAAGTACCACAATTGCAATTGGTAAAGTAATACTATTGCCAATACTACCCAATAAACCAAATCCAAAACTAAATAACAGCGTAGTTCCGATGAGCGTTTGCATTACATAATTGGTTAAAGCCATGCGCCCGAAAGGGGCTAATAAGGCGAGTCTGAGCCGCTGCCGAGATCTTTCTTTGGTAAATAATAAAGTGAAAGCAGCAATGTACACAAGCGTTAACGCTACATTCGCCACATCGCCGAAGGTCATGCCCATCGTAAATTGCCACTGCTTTGGGATATAATTGCCTAATAATAAAAAGGTGACGACTTGTAATATAAAAAGTAATAAAAATCCAATCAAGCCCCATTTCAATAATTTTCGGGCAAGTGAGCGATGTTGTTCCAACTCTTCAAAATACCGCCGCCGTCCTGCCAATAAACCCAATAAAAACCAAGCAAACGTTTGGTACGCACGCGAACCGGCACCAAATTGGAAGTTCATTTTTTGTAGAAAACCATACGTGGCATTCTCACGCGCGATAGCTACCCAAGTGCCAGATTTAGCGGCATTCCAATAGTCTACCGTATGTAGCTCTTCTTTTTTATCTTCAGACATAAAGTCGGGAACGTAGGCTTTAAAAGGCTCATAGCCGGTAGTCGTCATTATAAAACGAGGTACACCAATAAATAATACAATAGCAATAGCTAAAATCCATTTATCTGACACTTTATAAAATAATAATAATGGGAATCCTAATAGTGCATAAATGGTCAAAATATCACCTCGATAAAATAAATGATGTAAATAACCAATCGAAAATAAAATAACGAGTCGCCATGCAAACCGCAAGCGAAAATCGCTGCCCGTACGCGCTTCACCGCGCTCCATTTGCAAGGCAAAACTGAGTCCGAATAGAAAAGAAAAAAGCGCAAAAAATTTACCGCAAATGAGTATGAAACTAATAAAATCCAGTACTCCGTCTACGGGATGGTGCTGCGTGTAGTTGCCAACGAAAAAAGGGGGAGGCGCGCCAAGATACTGCTCCATAAAATGCACAATGCCGATGCCAGCCAATGAAAAACCGCGCAGTGCGTCTACAATGTCAATACGAGTGTTGAGTCGGGTGATCATAAATTGGGTGATAAGGTGATGGGTTAAAGGGTGATTTTTAATACAGATGAAAATTGGGTGAAGATTCCCCTATTCCGATGATTTTGATAATAAAATTAGACGAGTATTTTGAAATATCGGTTGCATGGTAAATTCTTGAAGCAAGAAGAGAAGTGTACAGGGCAAGCTTAAATCATATTCATCACAAAAATCATAAAAATCACAGTTCAGACAACTGCGCACAAAACATATAAAAATCCCACATTAACAGCAAACTCTCGTCCGTGTAATGTCGCTTAGAACGTAATCGTTTCTGGTGTAATGCTAAAATATCCGATTCTTTCAGCATAAAATTATACAGGGTGCGCATCACTTTCACAAAACGCCCGAAATCAGCGGCTTTTGGAATATCGGTGCTGCCTATTTTTTGTAATAATGTTATAAAAGCTTCGTGGTTGTATAGTGTATATTTATCAGGGAAACGAAAGGCGAGGTAAATAGAAATCACTTGATAATTGTCATCATGATAATGCCGATTTTCTATCGAAAGCGGATATTTTTCTTTATATACTTGTAATAAATCATCGCAATAAAATACAAAACGGTCGGCACGCCCGGCTACGTCTTTTTCTTCCTGGAATAAATCTTGAAACGCGCGGCGTACCATATCCGGCTCCAGCGCGATAAATTCCAACAATCTACTTTTTGGTTCATAATTTTCACGTTTCCAGAGGCGGCGCGTTTGTGAATTATCCAAACTTCTATCATACATTTCACCAAAATCCCGGGCTTCTAAGTCCCAATTATCCTGAAAGATACGCTGTGATTCCCAAGCGTACAGCCGCTCGTACGCAGCAGGCGTTTTCAAAAATGCCCGATATTCCGACAGGTAATATTGTATCTTTTTTAATTGCATTAAATAATGAATAGTTAATAATGATTGCTACAGCCATTTTTACATTGGATTTCTGCCTACTGCCACTGCAAACTGCCTACTTAAAACTATGGTGCTGGATTTGGAATCGCATTATGCACCGCTTGTATTTCTGCTAAAACTTCATCTGATAACTTTATATTTATACTCTCCACATTTTCTTTTAACTGCTCCAATGTAGTCGCGCCAATGATATTGCTGGTGACGAACGGACGAGAATTGACAAACGCCAACGCCATTTGTGTCGGACTCAAATTATGTTTTTTTGCAATTTCTAAATACCGGCTGATGGCTTGCGTTGCTTCCGGGCTGCTGTAGCGCGTGTATTGCGGGAATTGGTTGAGTCTTGAATCTGGTGTTGCGCTGCCCTCTTGATATTTGCCTGATAAAGTACCAAAACCAAGCGGCGAGTACGCCAGTAAAGCTATTTTTTCTCGAATGGCAATTTCGGCGAGATTGATTTCAAACGTGCGATTGATGAGGCTATACGGATTTTGAATGCTCGCGCAACGCGTCAGTACGTGCTTATCCGCCAGCCGGAGAAATTGCATCAAGCCCCACGCCGTCTCATTGGATACGCCGAAATAACGGATTTTTCCGGCTTTAGTGAGGTCGTAAAACGTTTCTACGATTTCTAAAAAATTGTCTTTCCACGGGTCATTCGGGTCATATTCAAAACCTAATTTGCCAAAATAATTGGTCTGCCGCTCGGGCCAGTGAATCTGATACAAGTCTATAAAATCCGTTTGCAAGCGTTCTAAACTGCCGTCCACGGCTTTCAAAATCTGCGCTCGATTGATATGTAAAGGATTGCGAATGTGTAACATTGCAGGCGATGGACCGACTATTTTTGTTGCAATGACTACGTTGTCTCGATTATTTCGTTTTTTCAGCCAAGTGCCAATGATGCGCTCCGTGCTGCCATGTGTCTCGGCGCTCGAGGGAATTGGATACATTTCGGCAGCGTCCAAAAAATTGATGCCTTGCGCCAGCGCGTAGTCCATTTGCGCGTGCCCGTCGGCTTCCGTATTTTGCTGTCCGAACGTCATGGTGCCGAGGCAGATTTTGCTTACTCGTATATCGGTATTTCCGAGGGTAGTATAAGTCATGTTTGATGTTTTTCGTTTAATGTTTTTTGTTTGACGTTGTATATGTCAAAATTTTAGAATTTTGCCATTTTAAAAATGTTGATCTCGACAGAAAAGGGAGTGTAAATTTAATCAGTTGTTGGCACAAATAATAATAGTTCGTATAAATGTAAATAGGGGATTAAATGGTTCGCAATTATTTTAAAATTAAACCCAGCGAGATATCATCCCGCTGGGTTTAACCCAATGTTGACATTTAATACAGTGGAACAAAAAATTATTTCATAAAACTGGTTCAAGTCTCTCCCGATAGCTCTATCTGGATGAATCCAATATCTGAGCGGCTCCTGACGCGAATTTACTTTGTAAATATCTTTTGTTCCAATGTATTTAATCGAAAAAATAAGCGAAGGACTGCTCTTTCTTACCCAAACTTCCGTTTGAAGAACCAAGTATTGTCATTCAAAGTAAAGCCGAGCGTGAGCCGCACAAATTTTTCTTTCAGCGCATCGGATAAACCAAATTGCCCGCCTTCCAGACTAAAATTCACAAAAGAAATCTGCTGACGTGGCAACACAATCGGGAAACCAAAGCCGAGCGTAAGTACGGATTCTTTCAACTGCTCACCAGCGACGCGGCGTGGGTCGGTGGCGTACGAAAAGCCCGCCCGATAGCGTACCCGATTGAAGTAATTGTTGTAAGAGTTGAATTCTGGAATATATTCTAATCCAACGGCAAAGCGGCTGGCATCCAGCAAATTTTCCGATTTGACTTCGTTTTCATAATTGCTCCAAGAAGCCACGTTGTATTCCACGCCCAGCTTGAATTTGTTGGGTTGCTCATACATGATACCTGCTGTGAATTCCGCCGGCAATTTACCTTTTCCTTTTACATCTCGCTCATTAAGCAGGGTATCAATGGATGGAAAATTGATATTGCGCTGATAAAATCTACTCGCATTGGTATTAAAATTGGTAGCACTATTACCGTACAAACCAAAAGTGACGCGCTGCCGGGCAAGCTGATTTTTACTAATTTTACCAAATTCGGCAACGTATTGCGCACCTATATTCCAAGTGAAGCCGCTTACGCTGAATTCATCCAAAAATTCGGTGTTATATGCCAAGGCAAGACTGTCAAATTCTACCCGCCGACTGTTCGTTATTTTGCCAAACAAATAGCCCAAGTTGATACCTGCTGCAAAGTTTTTATACCGTACGCCATTGCCCCAAGTGAGTTTATAAGTGCCACCCGCACCTTTGTAAATATTGGTGGTCAATTCCAATTCATCCGTGCGCTGTGTTTTAGCTCGAACATCATAACCCACAGATGTATACGGTTGCAAAGAAAAACTCATACCAAAACTAAGCGGTGAATTATTTTTATCTAATACGCGACTAATCGGATTGAGCAGCGGAAAGCCGAACGCCAAATAATTTAGATTGCCACTCCAAATGTCAGAGCGCTCTTCTCCTTGTTGTAGGCTGGCATATTTTCCAAAAACGCCCACTTCAAACGCCGTAGCTTGCAAATAACTCAATGATGCCGGATTCTGCGGATTGAGATGATACGGGTCGTTGAAAGCCGCACTTAAACCTGCCATGCCACCCGATGCTGCAAAGTTTTGATTGACAAAATCGCCCAAACCGAAGCGGGAATAAGGCGAGTTATTAGTAGGTATAATAACCGTATTTTGCGCCGCCAAGTTATTGACAACTATTGCAATAAATAGTAAAAAAATAAACCCTTTTTTATAAGAAAGCATTATAGTTTAAAATTTTATTCAGCCCTTGCAGGACCAAGTTTGGATTTACAAATATTTTACTTTTGATGTATGTTGCTAAAAAATCGGCATCGCCGCCGGTTAGGATAACGTTTAGTTCGCCCAATTCGCGCCTGCACCGTTCAATAAAACCATCTATTTCTAAAATCAGTCCGAGTTGCGCTCCATTTTGCATTGCCGATTTGGTGCTGTAGCCAATCCACGACTCGGTTTCCGCTATTTCTACCAATGGCAATTTTGCGGTAAAATGATGCATCGCCTCCAGTCGCATCTGCAAGCCCGGCGCGATATTGCCACCAAGGTAAACGCCTTCCTTCGTCAGCACTTCATACGTGATGCACGTTCCTGCGTCAATCGCCACGCAAGTTTGATTTGGAAATAAAGCGAAGGCTCCTACTACCGCTGCAATTCGGTCTTTCCCGAGTGTTTTCGGGGTTTGGTAGGCATTTTGTATGGGCAATGGCGTTTCCGAATTTAATTCAATATAAAAAAAATGTTGGTGTAAAAATTGTTCGATTTCAGGCGGCACCTCTTGCCCTACATTGCATAAGATTACATTTTGAATGTTTTGGTTGGTTGTCCATGTTTTCAAATCATTTAAATCCCACGACTCCCAGGTTTGTTTTTCAACCAATTCATCATTTTTGTAAATGCCGAGTTTGATACGAGCATTACCTATATCTATTGCCAAATTCATAAAAATAATTTCGAACGCTCCTGATGTGATATAAAGTCTATCGCCTATTTTTTGAATTTATAAATTCCCTCACCGCATTTTTTTACCGCAGAGTCGCAGAGGGCGCACCGTGTTGCCGGAATCATGATTATCATAGAAATCACAAAAACCCCTCCATAGGCGGGCAAGCACAGTTTAGACAACTGCTTCTATTTCTCCAACCGTTCTATCAACCGTGCCGATATTCTCAAAAAATCCATTTCTGTAATCACACCCACCAATTCTTCGTTTTGCACCACCAGCAGGCAGCCGACTTGCTTCTCGCGCATGAGGCGCAGGGCTTCTATCAGCGTAGCTTTCGGACTGACGGTGAGTGGCGCACTAATCATAATGTCTTTTACCATCGTGATATCTTGATGGTTGCCCATTCTATTGCAGCGAGCGAAATAGCGTAAAAGTAGTCGGGATGTGATAAGTCCACTCAAGCGACCTTTGGAATCCTCGACCGGCATATAGCGGATGCGCCGCCAATCCATGAGTTCGGCAACCAATTCGACGAGGTCGTCTTTTTGGACGGTGAACAAATCGGTTTGCATAAATTCCTCAACGCGCAGCTTGGAAGGATGGTAGTCGTCGAGGTCGCCCGGTTCGGGCATTTCCCAAGTGTGTACGGGCATTTCTTTGGATTGATTTTTAACGATAGCGGCAGTCATGATGGTGAGGGCTTCGTCGCGCCCGACTTCTTTGAGTAGTTTGGTGTAAGCGCGGAGTTGCCAGCGCGCGCCGTTGCGATGGTGCTTGGCACGTTCTTCTATGATGCCGAGGTATTTATCAATGTCAGTGCTGTCTACTTTTTGGTCTTCGAGTCCTTTGCGGGCAATCGGCAGGAGTTCATTTAATACCAATTCGGGTGCGGAGATTTTTTTGTCATTGAACCAGTTGAATTGGGTATCAATGCCAAATTTGGCGGCTTTAGAAAAATTATCCCGCACGTCTTCCCACGAGAGTTTGGTACGCACATCATCACACATGGATTTCATACCCATCACAGCACCGAGCCAGAATGCAGCATTTGCAACTTCATCTACGGTGGTTGGACCAGCGGGTAAGACTCGGTTTTCAATTCTTAAATGTGGTTTCCCGTTATCGCTAATGCCGTAGCAAGGGCGATTCCAACGATACACTGTCGAATTATGCACTTGCAACGCACGCAGGCGTGGCACTTTTCCCGATTCTATAATTTTCAAAGAATCCTCTTCTACATCGGCACTCAACAACACGCGGAAACGCGCAATATCTTCTTTATATATTTCTAAAATAGATTCGTCCAACCAATTGGTACCAAAACTCACACGTGGACTGCGCTCGCGCATGTGGTCGTGCGTGGTGCGAATGTCGAGGGATTGTTGAAATAAAGCGATGCGACTCTCGTGCCAAAGCCGTTTTCCAAATACAATCGGCGAGTTGGCGGCAATTGCCATCGTAGGCGCGGCGAGGGCTTGGGCAATGTTGTACAATTGTACAAAATCATTCGGTTTTACTTGTAAATGCACTTGAAAACTGGTGTTACAAGCCTCCAACAGCGGCGAATCGTGCTTTACCAATAATTCATCAATACCCGTGAGCCGCAATTCATACGCCGAGCCAATCAATTGCTTATTGATAGATTCCATCAGTGCAAAGTAGCGCGGTTTTGGAGTCAGGTTGTGCATCTCCAAATCTATTTTCCGCAGCGTGGGGAGAATGCCGGTGAGGATGACATCCGCGTCAAATTGTTTGAGGACTTCGCGTATTTTTGCAAGGTAAAATAGGTTCTCGGCTTCCATGTCACTCAGGCAAGTGCCAGTGAACTCGCGCGGGTCGAGGTTGGTTTCCAAATTAAATTTTGCTAATTCTGCGCCGCACCACGGGTATTGTTTCATGTGTTCCAGCACCTCCATATTGATAGTCGCCGGTTTGAACGTTTTGGTATCTATCAGACACATTTCCTGCTCGGCACCGATGCGGACAATATCATTTTCAAACCAATCGTTTTCCAGCATATACTCGAATGCCTGTACGTCGCGCAGCAAGTTGCGCACAAAGCGTTGCATAATTGCGTGATTATCAGCAGCTACCATTACTTTCTGTTCGCCCATTGTGTTTTAGACTTTAGATGTTAGAGATTAGACGATAGATGTTAGACCTTAGATTTTTAGACAATACGTTTCTAATTGCTACAATCTATTATTTTTGAATAGGAAATTTAAATAAAATTTGAAAAAAGTCAAATAATAGCGAAATTAAATAAATAGAGGATGGGAAGATGGGAGGATAGGATGTACGCACGGTAATCCTCCTATCTTCTTATCCTCCACTCCAACATAAGAGCTTATGAAAAATTATTTTCTCTTTACCATCCTCTTTTTATTGGCAGCAGCTTGCTCTAAAGATAACCGCGAGCGCATTTTTGACCTACTGTATCCCAATTTTCAATTCAATCTTCCGGTCGGCTTGAGTGCTACGACGGCTTGGGGCTATGGGTTGCGCGACGTGTCTTCTAATATAAACTTTTACCTGACGGATAATAAAACGGATACGGCAGTGATTACAGCCATTAATCCTTACTCAGCGCGTATCACGGCGTTGGATGGGTTGGATTATGATTTTGTAGAAGAGGTGTCCGTCCGCATTTGCAATAATGATAAATCGCAATGCACCATTGCAGATGAAGTTTTTTACGTTGATGACCTGCGCGGCAGAGCGGATGAAACCATTGAGTTGCTTCCGACCCTTCGAAACGTAGAAAAATTATTGACTCAAAATCAGTTTCGATTGGAAATCGTGTTTTTCTTTCGCAATACCACGCCGTACACGGTGGAGAGTAAGTTGGATATGGTGTTTGAGGCGGTGAAGTAGGTGGGTGATAGGGTGATGGGAGGATAGGGTGACGCCAGCCGATAGCTATTGTATAATAAGTTTGTTTTGGGAATTTTATTTATTGAAATTGGTTTAAAAAAAACCGACTCGACCGAAGTAGATATTTGGATTTGCCAGCGGATTTTGTATCGAACTCTACTTATTGGCTGGTAGATGAATCAAATCAAGTACTTAGTGCAGTGAATGTTCGGCATGATTTGAATGAAAAACGGTTGCTTTTTGGTGGGCATATCGGCTATGGCATTCGAAGCGGCGCAAAGGTCACGCGACCAAAATTTTACGGATGACTTTAGAAAAAATGAAAGCTTTGGAAGTAAAAAGCAGTTTACTTACTTGTGATAAAAATAATATCGCCTCCGCAAAAACAATTCTCAAAAACGGCGGTATTTTAGAAAATGAATACGTGACACCAGCGCGAGTCACGCAGCGGTATTGGATATAACTTTAAAACCTATGTTGCAGTATTTTTAATAACAAGGAGGATTGAATATCTCATCATCTATTATCCACTATCCAGACTACCTCGTCCTTAGCCGTACCACCGGACAAATCATCTCCTCCAATGAAATCCCCCCGTGCTGAAAAGTATTTTTATAATAATTGTTGTAATGATTATAATTATTCGGATACAGGAAAAACTTATCTTCTTTGGCAAAAATAAACGTGGAACTCACATTCGGTCTCGGCAGCATCGCTTTCTCCGGGTCTCGGATGTCGAGTACGTCGCGGCGTTCGTATTGCAGATTTCTACCCACTTTATAACGCAAATTGGTGGTCGTCTCGCGGTCGCCGACGACTTTGGAAGGCGTGTTGACCCGTATCGTGCCGTGGTCCGTGGCGATGATCAATTGAATATCGCGTTCGGCGGCACGTTGCAAGGCAAGCCACAGCGGGGAGTTTTCAAACCACGAGCGAGTAAGCGAACGATACGCTTTTTCATCACCAGCAAGTTCTTTCAGCACTTCCATCTCCGTGCGCGCGTGCGAGAGCATATCAATGAAATTATAAACAATCGCCGTAAAATCATTATTCAAATAATTCAAAATATTGTCCTGCAATTGTCGCGCATTGGCTACGTTGGTCACTTTGATGTAATCGTGTCGAATCGGTTTGCGAAAAGTACGTTTTATCAATTCACCCAATAAATCACCTTCATGCAAATTTTTTCCACCTTCTTCCGAATCATTTTTCCACCAATCAGGATAGCGACGCTCAATTTCTAAGGGAAACAAACCCGAAAAAATCGCGTTGCGGCTATACTGCGTCGAGGTCGGCAAAATACTGTAAAAATAATCCTCCTCTTCCACCCGAAACAACTGTGAAATAATGGGTTCAATCACTTTCCACTGGTCGTACCGCAAATTATCCAATAATAAAAAAACCGTCGGCACGTCGTCCTTCATGTGTGGAAAAACCTTTGCCCGCATCACGTCGTTGGACATCACAGGTGCTCCGTCTGCATTCTTAACCCAATTGAGATAATTTTTTAATATAAATTTAGAAAACTCGGTATTCGCCTCGCTTTTTTGCATGGAGAGGATATCCCACATTTCGGTAGAATTAGAATCATCAATCCGCAATTCCCAGCCCACAATCCTGCGGTACGCCTCCACCCACTCCTGATGGCTCAAGCCGCTTTGAATTTGCATAAAAATCTGCCGAAACTCTTGCTGATAATCGCTCGACGTTTTCTCTCGCACCAACCGCTTATTGTCAATAATCTTCTTCAGCGTCAGCAAAATCTGATTCGGATTCACCGGTTTTATCAAATAATCCGAAATTTGTGACCCCAGGGCTTCCTCCATGATGTGTTCCGCCTCATTCTTCGTTATCATCACCACCGGCATCAGCGGATTATTTTCCTTAATTTTTGCCAGCGTTTCCAGCCCCGTAATGCCTGGCATACTTTCATCCAAAAACACCACGTCAATGTCATTATTCGCCTCACATTCCTCCAGCGCATCATAACCATTCGTCACGGTCAGTACGTCGTAGCCTTTGTTTTTCAAAAACAGAATTTGGGGCTTGAGCATATCAATTTCATCGTCTGCCCAAAGTATTTTTATTTTATCCATGTAAAATTTTGTGATTTGTGAATGGGGATTCGTGAAGACGCAAATACTGTATCGCCAATCCGTTTCACCATTTAATAAGCTTTTCAAGCAAAATATTGTTTCCATTTTAAACTTCGGTAAAATAGAAAAAACCAGCTTCGATTGATACTTTTTTATAAAATTCTTGTTACCACAGTGGTCAATGGTCAATTATAAATGGTCAATAAAAAAATCCATGCTTCCCAATAAAAAGAAAATTCTCAACGACCCCGTCTATGGTTTTGTGAGCATTCCCTACGGCATTGTTTTTGATTTGATAGAACATCCTTATTTTCAACGACTTAGAAGAATTAAACAAACCAGCCTCACGCATTACGTATATCCGGGCGCACTGCACACGCGATTCCACCACGCGATTGGCGCACTCCACCTCACGACCGAGGCATTGGATGTACTTTGCAACAAAGGCGTGGACATCACCCCTGAAGAAGCCGAAGCCTTACAAATCGCAGTTTTGCTGCATGACATCGGGCACGGACCTTTTTCACATACGCTTGAACATACGCTCATCAATTTCCACCACGAAGATTTATCCGTCCTCTTCATGCAACGATTGAACGAAATTTTTAATGGGAAGTTAACGATGGCGATGCAAATTTTTTTGGACGAACATCCGAAACCCTTTCTGCACCAGCTCGTCTCTGGTCAATTGGATATGGATAGAATGGATTATTTGAATCGAGACAGTTTTTTCACAGGCGTGCACGAGGGCGTGATTGGTTATGATCGGATTATCAAAATGCTGGCAGTAAAAGATGGCGAATTGGTGGTAGAAGAAAAAGGAATTTATTCCGTTGAAAAGTTTTTGATTGCCCGACGGTTGATGTATTGGCAGGTTTATTTACATAAAACAGTACTCGCCGCCGAGCAAATGCTGGTACAAACCTTGAAACGTGCCAAAGAATTGATGCAAAATGGTATGACCTTAGAAGCCCCGAAAAACCTGCTCTTTTTTTTACAAAATGATTTATCTTATAACAATTTTAAAACCAACCGCGACGAACTACTTGATCGCTTCGCCACACTCGACGACCACGATATTGTCACGGCTTTGAAAAACTGGACGAATTCAGACGACAAATTATTGACTTATTTTGCAAACGGATTATTGAATCGCCGCTTGTTTAAATCAGAATTGCGCAACAAGCCTTTTGATGTTGAATATGTAGATGACATTCGCTGCAAGGCAGAAAAATGGGGTGCTTTTCCAAAAGAATTAATCCCGTATCTCGTTTTTCAAGGCAAAGAAACAAACAGCGCGTACACGACTTTAAAAGACGAAATCAATATTTTACACAAAGACGGCACGGTGCTCCCGATGTCCGCCAATGCTGATTTTGGCATTCAATCGAAAATTGTGACGAAGTATTATTTGTGTTATCCGAAGGAGATTTTAGTGGAGGATGGGAAGATGGGAGGATAGGAGAGACCAAGAGATAAAACTTTGCGGCTTTGCGACTTTGCATGAAAAATCTCTGCGCCCTCTGCGGTTAAAAAAATCGCTGTGAGGGCTGTAATGAGTGACCAAGAGAAAAGAGACCAAAGAGATAAAACTTTGCGGCTTTGCGTGAAAAAAATCTGCGGGATAAAAAAGTCATGGAGTGACCGAAAGACGAGGGAAAACAAAAATCTGCGAAATCTGCGGAAGAATAAGCGACACAAACACTTTAACATCATAACACACCAAAACGCACATTCCCCGACATTTAACCATTTCTTAAAAGCACGATATTCGGTTTTCTATTACTTTTGTAGGAATCTAAACTTTTGAACCCCCAAACGTCTAACCTCAAACATTTAAAATGTATTACGAATCGCATTTCATGGTAGATTTTACGCTGCCCGAAGACCTAACGGATGAGTTTTTTGACCTTTTGCCATACCAGGATAGCGTGGTGAACAAATATCTTTCCAACGGAAAACTGGTCAATTACGCCCTCTCTCTGGAAAATGGCAAACTCTGGGCGATTTTTAGTGCCAATTCTGAACTGGAAATACGCGAGATGTTGTTGGATTTTCCCCTCACCCGATTCCTGCAAATGGAAATTAATTTACTTACTAGCTACAACGCCGTACACGCTGGCGCAGCGCAATTTTCGCTGAATTGAAAACCAAAAGATGGGATAAGTAAGTAACAAAGGAGATTAGTTTGACCTATTTTTATCGTAATTTACGAATGAAAGGCATATCAGCAAATTAGCAAATCAACTTTTCCCAATTTCTTAATACCTTTGGCGCAATTTTAAACGATAAACTGACAAGTGCTCAATCTTTTCCGAACCAACCAGTTACTGTTCAGCATGTTGCTCATTTTTTATGCAGTCGTCCTGCATATCGCAGCATTCGTAGTGCCTGACGACTGGCAGCCTGCCAGTTATGGCTATTTGAGTAGTTTAATTTATAATTGGATTGGCTACCAAGGTTTAATGCCGGATGTACTCGCCATTGCACTGATTTTTGCACAGGCTACTACCATCAATTCTATCGTCGCTATCCATCGCCTTGATGACACGGTGACGCTCTTTCCGGGCTTGTTCTTTATATTAATTGCCAGTGCTTTGCCAGATTTTCTGCATCTTTCCCCTTTACATTTGGCAAATACCTTTTATCTCATCGCCCTTTCCGAAGCCTTTAAAATCTATAAAAAACCATCCGCCGCAGATAATATTTTCAATATCGGTTTTTGGGTATCCGTCGGCAGCCTGTTTTATTTTTCGTATGCGATTTTTATTATATTAGGATTTATCATCTTGAATATTCTACGTGCCTTTACGATACAAGAGCGACTCATGGTATTTATTGGAGCATTGGTGCCGTATTTACTCACCAGCGTTTACGTTTTTTGGAACGACCAATGGAGCGATTTTGTACAAATACAATTCATAAAAAACATAGGATTTCTGAATTTCAAAATAGCACCAGTCATAGAAACGTACCTAAAAATTGGTTTTGTAGCTATTTTTCTGATCATCGCCATTTTTAGTTATGGCTTGTATGAATTCAAAAAAAATATTCAAATACAAAAGAAAATCAATGTCTTGTTCTGGTGCTTGTTATTTTCAGTATTTACGCTCCTATTTCAGGCAGGTATCCAACTCGATCACCTGTTGATTTTGGCAGTGCCGCTCGGGTTTCTGATTGCTATCAATTTTACAAATTTGTCCAATCGCTGGGCGGAAATTCTGCATTTGTTTATATTAGTCGTGGTTTTTATTTTTCAATATCAGCAGTATCTTTTACCAGAATGAGGTTTATAATAAATTTGCCAAATTTCTGAAATTTGGTAAATTTTCATAAAATTGAAGTCTATATGAAATTTGGCGTTGTCGTTTTTCCGGGTTCCAATTGTGATGATGACATGATGAATGCGCTGGGCACCGTCATGCAGCAAGAAACCGTGAAACTGTGGCACAAAGACCGCGACCTGAGCGGCTTCGATACAAGCGACTGCATCGTATTGCCGGGTGGCTTTTCGTATGGCGATTACCTGCGGGCGGGCGCGATTGCTCGTTTTTCCCCGATTATGAAAGCCGTAGTCGAATTTGCCAACGCAGGTGGCTACGTGTGGGGTGTTTGCAATGGTTTTCAAATTTTATGCGAAGCCGGATTACTGCCGGGCGTGCTGCTGCGCAATGCGAATCAAAAGTTTATTTCTAAAAATATTTTCCTTAAAGTTCAGACAAATAATAGTCCGATAACTGCCACGATTCACCCTGAAAAAGTGCTGAAAATTCCAATCGCGCATGCCGAGGGTCGCTATTTTGCAGATGAAGACGTGCTGACGGAACTCCAAGCCAACGACCAAATCCTTTTCCGGTATTGCGATGAAAATGGCAAAGCGGTGGTGGAAGCAAACCCAAATGGCGCTACGCTTAACATCGCCGGTATTTGTAATCGAGCGCGCAACGTATTTGGCATGATGCCACACCCAGAACGCGCGTCAGAACTGGCTTTGGGCAATACAGATGGAAAATTATTGTTTGAATCTTTACTGCAAACGGCACGCGTAACGGCAGTTTAAATGTTAAAGTTCCAGCGTTCAAGGTTTGAAATTTTGTCACCCTATAAACCTAACTTGTCCCGCAAGGCGGGATAACCCCCATCGCCTTTTTAATTTGCAATCACCGCAATCGCCTCAATTTCAATCATCACATCAGGACTGTACAAGGACTGCACCCCTGCAAGCGTACTGGCAGGCGGATTTTCTTTGGGCAAATATTCAGTTCGAATGCTGCGCAAAGCAGTTAAATAATCGGTCTTATAATCCTTC
>CAZJXN010000099.1:0-20117 GCA_964549655.1 uncultured Saprospiraceae bacterium | reverse complement strand
ATAAAATTATTACACGTTGCTTTTAAACTTTTTAGCTAATGAGTTGGCGGGAAACATTTACAGAATGGTTTTTAGGTTTGGGTGATAAATACAACGTAAACCCTTACATCTTTGGAGGCATCTATGTAGGTGCGATACCGTTTTTTTTTCTTTGTTTAAGCTGGACGATCAAAAATATCAAAAATAAAAAATCAATCGTTCTACCTGTATTATTAACTGGCTTCTTTTTTATATCAGCTTACCTCTATTTGATTATAGCTGGTAAAAATATTCCAGTATGGGTATATGTTTTTATTGGCTTGATGGTTGTTTATGGGATTTATTCTACTATTAAAAAAATAAAGAAAAAAACGAAGGATGAAACCCAATGACGAAAACGCAAAGCTGCCACCTGAGCGAAGGCATTTTAGAATACTTATTATTTTAGCGTCTGGCAGGAGGCAATACAATTGCCCTGGCGTTGATAGCAAGTGATGAAGATGATGAAGATGATCCTGAAATGATAAATCGTATGATGTCAGGTATGATGGAAACCGTTAAAGCCGACACGAGTATGATGTCTCGAATGTGTAAGTCCATGATGAGTAGCCCGGAAATGATGGAAATGAAGCGGAAGGCGTGTGCCATTGGGAAGTAGATACCACCAACGGCGATAAAGTGTTGACCGTACACGCAGAAGGCATTACGGAAGCAGAAGTCATCGCAACGGTACAAAAAGCAGGTTTCAAAGCGGAAACATTGAATATGCAGGTGCAGCAATAGCTGCACTCTTCTCAGTTTTTTATAATTTCTTTACCCAAAAAATTTCAAAATTATGAGTCACGAAAAATTCCAATCCTGCATTGATGCGTGTTTAGAATGCGCTACGGAGTGTGAACATTGTGCCACCGCTTGCCTCCAAGAGCAAGATGTAAAGATGATGGCAAAATGTATCCAATTAGACCGCGAATGCGCCGAAATCTGCTACGCCGCTGCACGCGTAATGGCAATGGGCGGAATGTTTGTCGCTCAACTATGTCAGGTTTGCGCCCAAATCTGTGATGCCTGTGCCGAAGAATGTGAGAAACACGCCAACCACATGGAGCATTGCCGGGAATGTGCGGAAGCTTGCAGAGCCTGTGCCGAAGCATGCAGAAAGATGGCAAGCCAGTCCGTTATGAGTAATTAAATTTGAAAAAAATGAACCGAAGTTGGTTGAATTACCTTTGGAAAATTGGAAAGAAGTTGCTTGTGCCGCGCAAGTCGTGCTGCAAGTAGCTTCTTTTTTTCAATTAGTCAGAAGTACAACTCTTTAAATAAGGATGGTGTTTACTTTTAAAATGTTGTTATAAATCATCAATTATTTGAATTAATCGCTTGAATTTCCGAAATTCGCGAGGATTTTAAAAGCATGAAACAATTGTCAGGCATATTATTGGTTTTATTGGTTGCGGTGCTGTTTGCCACCGTGCCAACGTCCTATGCCTACGGATGCTCGCATAAAGAAGAAAAAACGGCTAAGTCAGACGAAAAACAAGCTACGCGCGAAAAAATCCATCATCAAACAGCAAAAGAAGAGTCTCACAAAAACCACTCTTGCCCAATTGGTGGATGCGGCGACGATTGTAACTGCGGTTGCGGCTGTGTACATTCTCAAACTTCAACTTTTACCAGTTTTGGTATCAAATCTTTAATTTCTAATTCCTTATTTAAAGAAGCACTACCGGAAATACGTAGTAATATTACGCTGCAATCTTTTCATACCGATATTTGGCAACCGCCAAAATGCTAATCCTTTCCTGATTATTTTTTCCAAGTAGGTAATCATTTTCACCGCTCGATTAGAGCTGTGAAGTGATGTCAATTATTATCCATCTGAATTTTAGTAATGGCTGAAACGGCAAAGTTTTAAAGACTTCCGATTCGGAATTTAGGCGCATTCTGTAATGCGGTCTGTCAAATTATTGAGAAAATCATGCATAAAAACATTGTTTTTATTGCGGTGCTGCTATTTTTATTTAGTACGGCACAACAAGCGGCTGCCCAGCAAGTGCTGGAAGTAGGCGAAATTTTGAAACTGGCTGCCGAAAAAAGCCCGGCACTCAAAGCGAGTGCTTTGCAAACCATGCAAAATCGGTATCTGGAAAAAAGCGCGCTCGACCTGCCTAATCCGGCATTGGTGGTAGAAAGTCCGACGGGCAATTTCTACACGTTTGGCGTGCAGCAATCTTTCAATTTTCCAACGATTTATGGCAAGCAAAAAAAGCTGGCGCAACAACAAACCCGGTTAAGTGAAAAAAATCAGGCAATTGCCCAAAACGACCTGCGGCTGCAAGTACGGCTGCTGTATTTGAATGTCCAGTATTTGCAGGAACAAGTAGCATTTTTGACCCGTCAAACCGATACCTATTCTAAAATTGCAACCGCTGTGGAACGCTCTTTTACTGCCGGACAAGTTGATTTTTTGCAAACCACCTACACCACTTCGCAGTACAATGAAACGGAAAGTCGCTTGGTGCAATTACAAGCTGAATTACAGTCTAACAAACGCCAGTTGGCTTGGTTAACCGGCGTAAGTGAGGATTTTTCAGTGACATCGCTTGCTTCCACCAATTTGATAATTACTGCTGACAATTCGATAATGGATTCCACAGGTCTGAGTCAAAGTCCCAATGTGCAGTATTCCCAGCAGGAAATCGAAGTAAATCGCCAAGCGCTCGCCGTTGAAAAAGTCCGCGCCTTGCCTGGTTTTACCATTGGCTATGCCAATCAGGGAGAACGTGACTCGCCTTTTGAAAATCGCTTTAATGTAGGAATCACGGTTCCGCTGTGGTACGGGCAGTACAAAGGCAGAATCAACGCAGCACAAACGGCAGTAGAGGTCGCCGGACAAAATTTGCTGGCGGTGCAACAAGAACTGCAATTGAAGAAACAACAGGCGGCGAGCAATTATCTAAAATTCCAAAAGACCCTGGATTATTACAACCAAAAAGGACTGAAACAAGCAGATACCATTATTGAAACGGCAGACCGATTATTTAAAAGCGGACAGACGGACTACATCACGAGTTTACGAGCCATCAATGACGCTTATGATATTCGCTTACGATATTTAGAAAATTTGAAAGGCTTTCACGAAGCTGCTATTCTTATCAACTATTTAAATGGTCAATTATGAAAAGGATTATAAAAATTGTTTGGTTATTCTTATTGATAATCAGCATTTTACCTACGGCAATAGCCCATGAAGGACACGACGACCCTAAGAAAAAAAATCTGACAGCGGAAGGAACTTCCTTTTTCTCCATCGAAACCGTATCCGATAAATACGAACTATTACTTCGATATGACCCGATTCACCCCGGCGAAGCGGCAGAACTCACCCTGTTTTTGAGTAATTTTAATTCTAATCAACCGATAGCAAAAGCAACGCTGCAAGTAACAAGTCCCGAAGATTCACAATTGAAATTTACTGTTACAGAAACCGAACCGGGTATTTACGCCATCAGCACGACCTTTCCCAAGCAGCAAAATTATGCACTGAATGTAAGTATTAATGCAGCCTTAGGTCCTGATTTATTACAATTAAAACCCATCGAAGTTGGGAAAGAATTGCCGATTGACGAAGCTGCTGCTGCTGCTTCCAATACTGCCGGTTTTAATCCGCTTTACATCTTGGGGTTTGTCAGTGCTTTTCTCATTGGCATTTTACTTACTTATCTCACCATGCGTCGGCGAGTGAATAAAGCAGTGTTAACAGTTATCATAACTTGTTTAATTCCCGCTACTTTTTATAATGCGGCGCAAGCGCATGAAGGGCATGATGAAGAAAATAAAAAGAAAGGCAGTTTTTCTAATCAACTAAATGTGCCGAAGGAAACGCAATTTCTATTTGATATTGTCACTCAAAAATTACAGCCGGGCGAGTTTACGGGAAGTGTCAAGCTCTTTGGTACGGTCATTCCATCGAGTACCGGACAGGCGGCAATAGCGGCTCCTCAAAACGGCAAACTCACTTCTCTGCGCGTAAAAGTTGGGCAAAAAGTGACGGCGGGTCAAACGCTGGCAGTGGTAGAACAGAACATTGAAGCGGCTTCGCAAATTGGTTTATTAACGGAACGGAATAATCTAACGGCAGAATACGAAGCTGCTCGCAAGGAATACGACCGCTTGAAAACCATCGAAGACATCGCCGCGCGAAGAGATGTGGACGAAGCCGCAGCCCGCTTGGAAAAAGCTAAAAATAATTTACAAGTGCTGAAATCCGCTTCCGGTAGGTTTATCACGTTGAAATCGCCGATTAATGGCACGGTGCAGGATTTTACCCTTGCCGTAGGCGCTACCGTGAATGCCAATGAACCGCTTTTCACGATTAATAACATCAGTAAGGTTTACATCGAAGCGCAAGTGTATGATAAAGATATTGAAAAAATATATGGCAATAATCGCTACGTGGTGGAATGTGCGGACAAAGATAAAGACCAGCATCGAACTGCTGAGGTAACGCTCATTTCTCCTGCCCAAACCATCAATCCAACCAATCAATCGCAACGGGTTTTATTTGAAATGGACAATCGCAATAATGATTTTAAAATCGGAGAATTTGTAAATATCCGCGCTTTTGCTACACAAACTACTCGTGATATGATGTTGCCCAATAGTTCCATTACAGAAATTAACGGCAGACCGGTTGTTTTTATTAAAGACAGTGCGGAACATTACTCAATGAGTTTTGTGCAATTGGGTGAAAATAATGGCACTTATACCGTGCTTTTAAAAGGAGCGGAAGACGGGGAAAGAATCGTCCTCAACGGCGCATATCAAATGAAAATGATGTATTTAAATCAGTAAATTATTATTCAAACCACAGAGTTTACAGAGTTACACAGAGTTTGAGGTGAAATTTTCTCTGCGTCCTCTGCGCCTCTGCGGTTAAAATATTCTATTTAACAATTAAAAGGAAATAAAATGAAAAATTATCAAAATGTAATCTTGCTATTTTTATTCGTATTCTCCGTTGCTTGCGGCGGCGGTTCTAAAAACACTGCCGAAGCCGATGGAGCTACTGCTGAAACCGTCGCGGCGGGCGAACATCAGCACCAATACGTTTGCCCCATGCACCCGGAAGTGGTGAGCGACAAACCCGGCGAGTGCCCGAAATGCGGTATGGATTTGGAGCACAACGACGCAGCAGCGACCACCAATACCAACACGTATTTTATGCAATACACTGCCAATCCAACGCAAGTGGAAGCCGGTAAAAGTGTAAAAATGACCTTCGCGCCAAGAATTAAAGGCAACGAATCTACCCAAGTACCTTTGGATGTAGCGCATGAGAAGAAGATTCACACCATTGTCGTAAGCCGAGATTTGGGATTTTTCGACCACATTCACCCAGAATTTCAGGCGGACGGAAGTTATACGATTGATTACACCTTTCCAAGCGGCGGAGAATATTTTGTTTTTTCAGATTATAAACCAAGCGGCGCTGGGCATCAGGTAGAAAAAACGCTGGTAAATGTAGCAGGTAAAGCGGCTCCTGCCAAGACGTTCAACACTGCAAAATTGACTGGTAATTCCGGCGATTTCAGTATTACGCTTGACCCATTGGGTGGAAAATTCCTGAGCAACCAGCCGATGCACATCAAAGGAATTGTGAAACAAAAAGGCAAAGTGGTAGATGCAAACACGCTGGAAAACTATCTGGGTGCAAAAGCCCACGTGGTCGTGGTGGATATGGCAGACAAAAAATATTTGCACGTACACCCAGACGTGGCAGATGGCGCATTCGACCTACACACTACTTTTGAAAAACCCGGTATTTATCGCGGTTGGCTGCAATTTCAAAGTGCAGGTAAAATCCATACCACCGATTTTGTGCTGAATGTAGCGCAAGGCGACGCATCGAAAGCAAAAGAGGAACATTCACCCGGTGGAGGAGAAGACCACGACAATCATTAAATTTTTTAACCACAGAGTTGACAGAGTCACACAGAGTATGGTGTAGCCTCTGTGAAACTTTGTGTCCTCTGTAGTTGATTTTTATTTTAGAAAATTTCAATTTTCAAATATCATGCTGGATAGGCTTATTAAATTTTCTTTGCAAAACCGCCTGTTTGTCGTGGCTTTCGCGGCACTGATTTTGGTGTATGGCACTTTTACAATTGTTAATTTACCGGTAGATGTGTTGCCCGATTTGAACCGTCCGCGCGTAACTATTTTCTTAGAAGCCAACGGCATGGCGCCCGAAGAAGTGGAAACCCAAGTGGTGCTGCCCGTAGAAACCGCGCTCAACGGCGCGCCCGGCGTGGAACTCGTGCGCAGTAGCTCTTCCATCGGGATTGGAATGGTGTTCGTCGAGTTTGATTGGGATACCGATATTTACTTGGCTCGGCAATTGGTGGCGGAAAAACTGCAAACGGTGCAACTTCCGGCGGGCATCACACCTGTGATGGGACCCATTAGTTCGGTGATGGGGCAAATTATGTTAGTAGGCGTATCCAGCGATTCTACCAGCGCTGCCGACTTGCGCACCCTGGCGGATTTCACGATTCGCCGCAGATTATTGAGTATCAAGGGCATATCACAAGTAATTCCCATTGGCGGCGACCGGCGGCAGTATCAAATTCTGGTTTCCTCCAGCAAACTCAAGCAATATAATCTCACGATTGATGACTTGGACGAGGCGTTGCAATCGGGAAATCAGAATAGTACCGGCGGTTTTTTTGACCAACATGGCTCGGAAGTACTCATTCGCAACGTCGGCAGGGCTTATACTTTGGACGATTTGCGCGGTACGGTGGTTACGAATAAAGCCGGTTTGCCCGTTTTATTGTCGCAGGTAGCAGATGTAACTTTCGGGGCAGCTATCAAACGCGGCGATGCCAGTATTAATGCAAAACCTGCCGTTATTCTTACGGTAGAAAAACAACCCGGCGCAAGTACCGTCGAATTGACAAATGAAGTGGAAAAAGCATTGGCAGAATTGAGTCAATCCTTACCGACTGATATTAAATTAAATCCCTATATTTTTCAACAAAAAAGTTTTATTGTCAATTCGCTTCATAATGTAGAAGTAGCCCTGCGCGACGGATTTATTTTAATTGTAATTATACTTTTTCTATTTTTATTAAATTTTAGAACAACGATTATTACACTTACCGCGATTCCATTATCGTTGGTTATTACGGCTATTGTATTTAAATGGTTTGATATTTCTATCAATACCCTCACGCTGGGCGGGCTTGCCATTGCAATCGGTGAACTGGTAGATGATGCCATCGTAGATGTGGAAAATGTCTTCCGGCGACTCAAGGAAAATCGGCAAATGGATAATCCCAAACCAACCCTGCAAGTCGTCTTCGAGGCGAGTAGCGAAGTCCGGAATTCTATTGTGTATGCTACGGTTATCGTGGTGCTGGTTTTCCTGCCACTTTTTTATATGCAAGGCATTGAGGGTAAAATATTTGCGCCGCTCGGTATTGCTTACATTACATCCATTACCGCATCTTTATTGGTTTCTTTAACCGTTACGCCGGCTTTATGTAGTTATTTATTGGGAAATATAAAAAGAGCGCACGCGGAAAAAGAAAGCCGACTGGTACGTTGGCTGAAAAGAGAGGATACCCGATTGTTGCATTGGGGGTTGAAGCATCCGCGAGTGATTATTCCTTTTGCCGGATTGTTGATTGTGTTGTCTATTGCGATTGTTCCGTTTTTCGGTACGGAATTCTTACCGCCTTTCAATGAAGGTTCTTTTACGCTTAATTTGTCTGCTCCCGCGGGCACTTCGCTGGAAGAAAGTAATAAAATTGGCACGATTGCTGAAAAATTGATGCTGCGTGTACCCGAAGTAGAATACGTGAGCCGCCGTACCGGACGCGCCGAACTGGACGAACACGTCGAGCCGGTGAGTAATTCTGAAATCGAAGTGGAGTTAAAATCGGATATAAAAAGAAGTCGGGATGAAATTGTCGCCAATATCCGCAAGGAATTAGAAAAACTGAAAGGCGTTTCGGTCAATATCGGGCAGCCCATTTCGCATCGCCTCGACCATTTACTTTCCGGGGTAAGAGCGCAAGTTGCGATTAAGTTATTTGGCGAAGATATCATAGAAATTCGTAATTACGCCAATCAAATCGCTGCCGAGATTGAATCCGTCCCCGGTGCAGTAGATGTACAGATTGAAAAACAAGTGATGGTGCCGCAGTTACTCATCAAAGTCAACCGCGAAGCCCTGCAACGCTATGGCATTCAAGCCGGAAAAGTAGCCGAAGACTTGGAAATTTTTTATAATGGCAAAGTGACGGGTCAAATCATAGACGGACAAAAAACCTTTGATATTTTGCTCCGAACGACCGACGAAGAACGCACCAACATCGAAGCCATTCGCAACACGCAGGTACACACGCCCGAAGGCAATCTCATTCCCTTGCAACAAATTGCGTCCATCGAATACACCAGCGCCATCAACACGATTTCGCACGAAAATACGCAACGTAGAATCGTGATTAGTTGTAATGTGCAAGACCGCGACCTCGGCAGCACGGTGAAAGAAATCCAGCAAAAACTGGCAGCCAACGTCCAATTACCAGAAGGTTATTTTTTGCAATATGGTGGGCAATTTGAAAGCCAGCAATCGGCTACCCAGCTTATTTTGTTATTGAGTATTTTTTCCTTCGCCGGTATTTTTCTGGTGTTGTATCAGCATTTTAAATCATCGCTGATTGTATTACAAATCATGTTAAATATTCCTTTGGCACTCATTGGAAGTGTCGTGGCGGTCATGATTACCGGCGGCGTATTTTCGGTTGCTTCTTTAGTGGGTTTTATTACTTTGACGGGTATTGCCAGTCGAAACGGCATTATGATGATTTCTCATTACATTCATTTAATAGAACATGAAGGCGAACGCTTTTCCAAGCAAATGATTATACGCGGCTCGTTGGAGCGATTAGTACCCGTGTTGATGACGGCTTTAGTGGCAGCGTTAGCGCTCATTCCGCTTACGTTGGATGCACAAGCAGCGGGTAAGGAAATTCTCTATCCGGTTGCAACCGTCATTTTGGGCGGATTGGTAAGTAGTACGCTGTTGGATATTATTGTAACGCCGGTGGTGTTCTACGCGATTGGCGAAAAAGCATTGAAAAGTTATTTCAAAAGTAAAGAGCAATCGGATATTGTGTAAAATCTATGGTAAGTAAAAAATGATATTAAAAGAAGATTTACAGTTGTTTGTAAAAATAGATAATAAATGGAAATGCCAAATTTAAATAAGGTTGCCAAAATTACTTTAATGTTTTGGTTGATGAAAATAGTAGCCACGACACTTGGTGAAACGCTGGGCGATTTCATTTCTATGACCCTTAATTTGGGATATGTAGTAGGAATAGGCATTACGCTATTCTTTTTTTTAGGGGTTTTGTTTACCCAATTATCTGTAAAGCAATATGTTCCTGTAATTTACTGGTTAGTAATAGTGGGGACTACTACTTTGGGTACAGAAATTTCCGACTTTATTGACCGAACATTACATTTGGGTTATGCTTGGGGTAGTTTATTACTCGTTAGTTGTTTGATTTTAACTTTAATGCTGTGGTATAAAAAATATAAAAATCTTGAAGTCTATCCGATTACGGAAAGACCCAAGGAAATTTACTATTGGGTAGCTATTCTTTTTTCAAATAGTTTAGGCACTGCTTTTGGCGACTTTTTAAGTGATAATTTAGGACTAAGTTATTTAAACGGAGCAATAATAACAGGCGCAGTAATATTAATAGTTGTGCTACTTCATTATTATACGAAAATCAACCATATTCTTCTGTTTTGGATAGCTTTCATTTTTACCCGACCATTTGGGGCAACATTCGGCGATTTCTTGACAAAGCCTTTGTCTAAAGGTGGCTTAGAACTTGGAACTTTACCTTCTTCTTTGGTATCAATCCTAATAATGGCAATATTTATCTACATCTTGCATAAAAAACATAATGAATCATCTAAATAAACTAAGTAGAAAACAGGTGGAAATTATTTTGACCGATAGCCGCCCTTTTTAATTAATATTTTATAAAAAACAAAAAATATGAACTTGAAATCCTTCTTTTTATCCTTTTTTGTAATTACGCTTGTTTTATTGACAGGTTGCAACAACAATCAAGTACCTGCAGAAACTGCCGACGCTAATTCAGAATCTGCAACTACGGCTACTGCTCCGTCCGCCTACACCACCAAAAAAGCCATTCCAAGAGAAATGGAAACAACGGTAGGAAATGAAACATTTAAAATTAAATATCATTCGCCAGGAGTACGGGAAAGAGTTATCTGGGGCGGCTTAGTGCCTTATGAGGAGGTTTGGGTGACGGGTGGACATAAAGCCACTTCGCTGGAAGTATCCAGTGATTTTGAAGTGAATAACACGAAGATTCCGGCGGGTAAATATGCTATTTTCACCATTCCCGGTAAGGAAACATGGACGGTCATTTTAAATAAAAATTGGGACCAACATCTCACCGATGAATATAATGCCGCCGATGATATCTTACGTTTTCAAGTAAAACCAGTAGAAAATCTACACACGGAAAGGTTGACTTACAGCATTGAAAAAACGGGGGACACTCAAGCTAATTTGGCAGTTGCCTGGGAAAAAATCAAAATCGCTTTTCCGATAAAAGTAAGTAAATAAATAGAATGTATATTTTAAACATATAATAAGACATTCACCACAGAGGCTACAAAGTTTCACAGAGCTATATTTGTTAATTTCCAGTAAAATACGCTGTGAAACGCTGTAAACTCCGGGGTGAAATTTACGCTGGTGTTTTTATTGCAATGTAATAAACTTCAAAATCATGATGACCCATCCCGACCATTCAAAACATATCGCTCCTAACAAACACGGCGAATCCCATTCCGCTGCTGCCGGACACGGCGGACATGACCATTCGGCAATGATAACTGATTTTCTGCGACGATTTTGGATTTGTCTGGCGCTCACCGTTCCGGTAGTCATTATTTCACCCATGTTTCAACATATTTTAGGGTATGAATTTACCTTTCCGGGTAGCAATTGGGTGTCGCTGTTGTTGGGTACGATTATTTATTTTTATGGTGGAATGCCATTTTTGAAAGGTTTGGTACAGGAACTGAGGCGAGGCGAACCTGGGATGATGACGCTTATCGGCATTGCCATTTCGGTTGCTTATTTATACAGCACCGCCGTTGCAACTGGGCTGGTGGTAGGTATGGATTTTTATTGGGAATTGGCAACGCTGATTGTCATTATGCTACTTGGGCATTGGTTGGAAATGCGGTCGGTAGCCGGTGCGTCCCGCGCTTTAGAATTGATAGTGAAAATGCTGCCTGCCGAAGCCCATATATATCATGGGGAGATGCTGCATGATATGCGCGTGGACGAACTCAAACCTGGTGACATCGTATTGGTAAAACCCGGCGAAAAAATTCCCGTGGATGGCAAAGTCATCGAGGGGGAAAGTTATGTGAATGAAAGTATGCTCACCGGCGAGAGCGTACCTGTACAAAAAACGCCCGGTAGCGACCTCATTGCAGGTGGTATTAATGGTGAAGGAAGCCTGAAAGTGCGAGTAGAAAAAGAAGGAAAAGATAGTTATCTCAATAAAGTTATTACATTGGTCAAAGAAGCGCAGGCAGCCAAGTCGCAGACGCAACACTTGGCAGACCGTGCTGCTAAATGGTTGACTTTCATTTCTTTAGGCGTGGGTTTTGCTACACTGGCAATTTGGTTGATAAAAGGACAAGGTATTGCTTTTGCCTTGGAACGGATGGTCACGGTGATGGTCACGTCTTGTCCGCACGCGCTGGGTGTAGCAATTCCGCTGGTGGTGGCTATTTCTACGGCGATGTCCGCCAGTAAAGGATTGTTGATTCGCAACCGAACTGCTTTTGAAAATGCGCGTAAGATTAGTGCAATGGTTTTTGATAAAACCGGCACGCTGACCAAAGGAGAATTTGGCGTAAGCCGTATCATATCCGTATCAGAAAAATATAATGAAAATGATTTATTATCATTAGCTGCTTCTTTGG
Source organism: uncultured Saprospiraceae bacterium (assembly GCA_964549655.1). Classification (GTDB taxonomy): domain Bacteria; phylum Bacteroidota; class Bacteroidia; order Chitinophagales; family Saprospiraceae; genus JADJNW01. Next base: position 8,078 of record CAZJXN010000099.1, on the reverse strand, counting down.
AACAAGAAAGTGAACACCCCATCGCTTCCGGCATTGTACGTGCCGCCAAAGAACGAAACCTTACCCTACCAAGCATAAGTAATTTTACAGCTATCACCGGAAAAGGCGTAGCCGGAGAAATAAATGCTCAAAAAATAAAAGTGGTCAGCCCTAGCTATCTGCGTGAAAATAACATTGCATTGCCAGCACAAAGTACCGGCAACGCTACGGAAACCATCGTGTTTGTACTTGTAGAAGAAAAACTCGCCGGTTTTATTGCACTCGCCGACGAGATTCGACCCGACGCTGCCGAGGCGATTCAACAACTAAAAAAGAGTGGTATCAAAGTTTTTATGGCAACTGGCGATAACGCGAAAGTAGCAGCCACCGTCGCCAATCAATTGAAATTAGATGGTTTTTTCGCAGAGGTTTTACCGCATCAGAAAGTAGATATTGTCAAAGATTTACAAGCAAAAGGTGAATTTGTAGCCATGACCGGCGATGGCGTGAATGACGCTCCGGCATTGGCGCAGGCGGACGTAGGCATTGCGGTGGGCAGTGGTACCGATGTTGCAGCAGAAACGGCAGATATAATTCTGACTGATAGCCGTCCTTCCGATGTAACTAATCTCATTTTCTTTGGCAAAGCCACTTATAATAAAATGGTACAAAACTTAATTTGGGCAACCGGCTATAATATTTTTGCCATTCCATTAGCAGCCGGTGTTTTATATCCTACGTTCACGCTTAGTCCGGCAATGGGCGCGGTATTGATGAGTCTTAGCACCGTTATTGTTGCGATTAATGCCCAATTTCTTCGTTCAAAATTAAAATGACACCTACTTGAGTAGGCAGTTAGCAGTAGGCAGCACTCAAAGCATTGAAAATAAGATTTTTTAAATAATATGCTCTATTTTAAATTTGTTGGGTTACTGAATTAAATCCTGTTTCTAATGAGAAAATCGAAAATTCATTACTTCATCCGCCGAACGCACCGGTGGCTTGGCTTAACCCTCGGTATCCAGTTATTACTTTGGACGGTAGGAGGACTTTATTTCAGTTGGAGCGATATGCACGAAGTACATGGCGATTATGAAAAAGCACGGCTTCCTTTGATAGCGACAGCAAATGAGTATGTTTCTCCATCGGTTATATTAGATAGTTTAGCAATAGATAGTGTCTCCGAAATGAAATTAGTAAATGTTTTAGGAAAACCGACTTGGCAAATCATGTATTCCCCGACTGGGCATGAACACCATCATCCAATTGTAAAACTTGCCGATGCGCAAACCGGTCGTTTACGCACTCCCTTATCAAAAGAAGAAGCGATACAAGTAGCTCAAAATGGCTACGCAGGTAAAGGAAAAATGACGCAAGTAGAATATCTAACCAAAGCATCCGCACACCACGAATATCGGGCACAACCGCTGCCTGCCTATGCAGTCACTTTTGGCGATGAGCGAAAAACGATTGTTTATGTTTCTACAGAATTGGGCACCATTCAAAAATATAGAAACCGCCCGTGGCGGCAATTCGACTTCCTGTGGATGCTGCACGCGATGGATTATTCTTCGAGAGATAATATTTCTAACTGGATATTGAAGGCATTTTCTATATTTAGTTTGGTAACAGTAGTAAGTGGGTTTACGCTCTTTTTTGTGAGTAGGAGAAGGAAGAGCTGAATATTTTAGGTCCATATTCAGCTAAAGTAACTTTTGTGTTTTTTTAACTTAAAGCTTCTTATTGTTTGCTAAATACCCTGTTGGCACAAAAAATAAAATCCTAACAAATTGATAAACAACTTATTAGGACTTTAAATTGTAGCCCCCATAAGTACAAGTTTGAACCCATTACCAACCTCGTAGAATAAGTATTTAACAAAAACAACCATTTGGGCGCATCCCCGCCATCAATAATAGCAGCTGGGCTTCGCCAGTCAAAAGTGTAGCAAAGGCGGGGTCAGGCTATCCGCTCTCATGCCACGCCCTCCCTCACTCCAAACCCGCTGCGGCATACCGCTGCTATCCTTTGCGCTGGCAAACCCGTGCAGCATAAAAGTGCCCCACCCGCAACCTCTGACAGCACCCCTATGCTGCGCCAGCCCACCAAAATCCAACCCGCCCGTGCAGCCTGCTTTTTGCCTATTGCTGTGCCACCACAAGGGATAACACCGCAACCAATCGTCTCGGCAGCCATTTCAACCTAACCCGCAGCAGGCAGCACTCCTACCAACACCCCAGAAACGGCAAAACTTTTTTGATGTGCTTGCGGCGCTGCCAACCCGCAAGCCCAATACGCCCACTCTAAGAGCCGAAACCATCCGCAGGGCAACCAGTACAAAAGTCGCAAATATGGCAGCCAGCAAATGAAAAAGCCAGTGCAAGTTAGTCGGCTGGCTCAGACCAAACCCGTTGGCAGCGCAAGGTCTCCCTCCCACAAGGCAAACGCGCGCACCTCCTTCGTCGGCGTTCCACCTTGCGCTGCCGCACCAGCCACCTTTTCATGGCACCGGCTTTTTCGTTGCTTTTCTGCCGTTTTGCTTCCTTTTTGCACTGGGCTCGCCCTTTGGGGCTGGTTCTCTGCTCTTTCGGGGACAGCAGTGTCCCGCCAAAGGGCGGGACTACTTTTTTTATGCCGTTTTCCTTGCGATTTTTCCCTTGTCTGCTCACCACTGCTCCCTACGCGTACACGCCAGCGCGCTTTTGTGGCTTGCTTTCAGCCCCTCAAAACGTACACATTTTAGTTGTTTAGGGGTTGGTTGGCGCAGCTTCCCGTCTCGCGTTTTAGCATTTCGGTCTAGCTTGGCTGTGTTTCTATATCGTTAGGCTCACCAGCCCAAGTCGTATTATTGGCGGGTATTTTGTTATTCTACCCTTTAGTACCTCCCATGTTTCCTTTCCCGCCTCCATTGCTTTTTTGGCAGTGTCGTGCGTTCCTCCGCTTTGCTCGTTTGCGTAAAAGCATATTACCGCCTCCGCTTCTGCTACCAGCTTTGTGTTTCGCAGTAAGGGTGCAGCTTTGTAGTATGTGTTTTTGTAGTTAGGTCTTACTATTTTTTCCACGATGCCATTTTCTTGCGCATATCGCGCAGCCAGCGCGTCGGCTCCCGCCGCCCCGCCGTGTAGGAGTAGTGTTATTTTTTCATCAAGGTTGTATTCGCAGTGCAGTTGATAATGATTTATTACTGCTCTTAGTTCTTCATAGTTGTCGTAGCGTCTGCTACCTGTTATCAGTAGTTTCATGTATTACTTTTTATAGCACTAATTTACACTTAAATACACTATTTACCAAATAATACGGATGCTCATTTTCATATTTTATCTCCATTTTTATTATTTTTCTTGATTCTACTTAATCAGTGTTTGTTAATTAATTAAAATAAATATGTGTTATTAAGTGTTGTAAATTGCACTTTTTAGCACTATCTTTGTAAGGAACAAAACAAAAAAAATATGTATCTCGAAACAAGCACACCCTACACCAGCGCAGAATTAGGAATTGAATATCCGATTATAGACACTACTGAGCATCCCGCACCGCAAGAGCCAACAGGTTTGGACATTACCCGATTTGCACACCAAATGATTACCAACGCCATTATCGAAAGTGGAAAGCAAGTCCTGTACACGCGGGATTTGGATGAGTATATGAAGATTCAAAAAGACTTGAATGCGTCACTTTTTGCAGCACAAGATGCCATTTGGAACATCAGCAGAAAATGCTACGAGGCAGGTTTTTCCGCAGGTTTGCAAGCAGCGCAAAACGGTTTGATATTTTAATCACCCTTTCACAATCAAATTTACACACATGGATTACTTGGCAGATTCTATCGAAAAAGCAAGGCTCGAAGCAAGTGAAGTAGATTTTAATACCTGCTGTGGTGGCAGCTACGAAGAAGATGAAGAGCAACAAACCGAAGAATGATGCGCAAGGGCTTAGTTTTTGTCGGCAGGTCTTTTGAGAATGCGCCCAAATCTGAAAACGACAGCCGTTCACCGCGACAAGGTGCGTTTGCCGAGTGCGACAACTCGGCATCACTTTGTAACTTCTAAAACACTTTATATCATGGACAAAAACAAATTATTACCATCGCTGAACATCGCCCATCACTTGGACAAATCCAATGGTGACATCCACCCTGCCAAGTACATGACCGGCTTTCCGCGCAGCTACCGATTTGATGCCGGGAAAGGCATTCTGAACTTCAACGGTGAGGACGCACTCACCAAGCCGGGTAAAGAGTTCAAAATTCTTCCTGTCGCGCTGCGGATTTTCAAAGGCAATTTATTTGAGCGTGGGCGTAACACCTGGTGCGAAATCTTCTTTCTCAATCAAGCCAATCAATTGGGCGTAGTGCTATTTCATGGCTATTCCGTGGAAAATTTGGAGCGGCTGCAATCGGAATTATTCTACGAAGACTTAATGATTAACGAGGTAGTTTTGACTGTCAAACCGAGTGAAAAAACCAGCAAAACAAGCGGTTCTGGCTATTACATCGCGGAATTTGAATTTGAACCCGCCAACAAGGAATTATTAAGCGTACAGAATATAGCGGTAGAAGGATTTAGCATTTACCGACACGACACTTGGGGCGATGATCAGGATATGATTGTAAACCTGAATTATCACGAATTGCCAAAACTCAACGCACCCGACGAAACCGACGAACTATTTCCTGAAATAGGTATGCCTACGGCAGCCGCAAATCATTCGTAACAATGACCTGTAAACAATTTGTCGAACTCGTTACTGAAATGCGCGCAACACAAAAGGGGTACTTCGCGACCAGAAGCAAGGACGCGCTAACCAATTCCAAACGATTGGAAAAACTGGTAGACAACGCCATCACAGACGGTATGTGGCTACCGACCGAACAAGATTTGACTATTGACGATAAGGAATGGGAGCTATTCTCCGACATCGGTATCTGATATGCTCAGGTAGAGGGACAAAGGTAGAGGGTAGGGGGGACGCTCTCGTCCTATGTCCCTCTACTTTCTACTCTTTACAATATTCACCATTAAATTTACACCCATGCGTACTTTCGGAACCTACTACCTCCCCAACTACGATTTTCACATCCGCCATAATTTGGAACTGAATGAATGGAATGCTATCCGCCACAGATGGGAACTGACCAGCCCGACCCATTCCCAAGTCTCGCTCATCCATCTCATCAACCACTATTCCGACAAAGGCTGGTCAGCTTGTGATCCCTTAGACCTATACCGCAGCATTCCTGCTTATTCCAACTCTCGCCTCGGCAGTATCCGCAACCAATTACTCAATCGCACGGAACTACCCAGCCGCTCGGTTTTCGTTTTCGGCACTGCCTTTCACGAAATCGTGTTGCAGCCGCAGGTAGTCGCCGACGCTCGCGATTACTTTCTCTCTGTCTCCAAACTCGAAACTCTCTACGCGATGCGCAAAGCAGTCACAGGGATAGACCGAGCTATTGAAGAAATGCGAAACGGGCAGATTGAAACCGTTTTCCAGTGGACGGATGCCAGCACGGGGCTACCCTGTAAAGCAAAGGTTGACAGCGTAAATACAGATTTAGTCTATGGCGACCGAGTCGTCTATGACCTTAAAACTACTTCCGCTACGGACGAATCGGCATTCGCAGCCAGCATCACCGACTATGATTACCTTCGCCAAGCTGCTTTCTACCTCGATGCCACAGGTGCAGATCGGTTTTTATTTGTCGGTGTCAGCAAGCGCAAGCCGCACGCATATTTTATCGTCGAGTATTTTTGGGATGACCCGCGCATCATTGCCGCTCGCAAGCGGTATCAATTTATCCTGCGAAAAGCAAAAAAATTAGGGATGCACCCATAAGAGGTTGTTTAATTCTTTTGATTTTAGGGCATCACAGCCTTTTTACCAAATAACCTATCTCGCGCTTCAAGCGGTCTTAGTGTACTTCTTGCCGAACCGGCAAGGTCTTTTTTAGCTAAAAGGGCATGAAAAACCTTATTGACTTGGTGCGCTTAGTGGTTAAAGAAAAGTAATACGAGGTGTTTTAAACTAATTTTAAACAACCTCTAAGTAATGAGCATATCTGTTTTAAGCATAGAGTTTATAGCGTCGCAAAGCGTATTTTATTGTAAATCAATTAGTTAATCTCTGCATAAATTTGTACCCTCCCTGTCCGCGCCGAAACTTGTCCGCGTCGAAAGACGGGATAGGTTTAATTCTGCTCGGTTAACTACAAAAATCCGTTACACTTGTAAGAATCCTGTAAAACCCTTATCTTTGAACACAACATCCATACGTATGTCTATTACCATTCACATTCAAGAAGATTTAGAAAATCGCTTGCGCCAGCGTGCCGATGCAGAAGGAGTCCACATTGCAGACTACATCACCAAAATGTTGGAAGCACAAATACCTTCCTATACGGCTCCTTTGCAGGAACAACGACCAGTAGAAGTAGAGCTGTTGCAAAAAATCAACCTCGGACTCTCTCCTGCCTTCTGGGAGCGATACGCTGTATTGAAGGAAAAGCGCCAGGGAGAAGCCTTACTTCCACAAGAACAGGAAGAACTCATTCACCTTTCTGACCAAATCGAGGAAGCCAACGCCAACCGAATGCCTTACCTCATCGAACTGGCTCAAATCCGCCAAATATCCCTCGAAACCCTCTTCCAGCAACTCGGTTTGCAAAATTAAATCCTTCATGCCCACTATCCCCACCGCTTTAAAGCAGCAAGTCGAAACCCGTGCCGATGGCTGCTGCGAATATTGCCAGTCGCAAAACCGCTTTTCGCCTGATCCATTTTCGATAGAACATATTGTGCCATCCTCAAAAGACGGCTCCAGCCAACTCAACAACCTCGCCTATGCTTGCCAGGGCTGCAACAACTGCAAATACAATCATACCGAAGCCATTGACCCACTCACCGGCAAAACCGTGCCCCTTTTTCACCCACGGCAGCAGCACTGGTCAGAGCATTTTACCTGGTCAGAAGATTATACCGAGATTATTGGCGTTACGCCCACCGGTCGTGCCACCGTCGAGCGCCTACGTATGAACCGAACCGGCATGGTGAATTTGCGCCGGGTACTACACGCCATGCAAGAGCATCCGAGGTAGGGATTTAAGTAAGAAAATAAAATTAAAAATACTATCACAAAAGATAGTAATAAGTCCTATTGAAGTATTCAACTGCTACTACCTTACCAAAAGCGTTTCCCCCTGCAATAACTCAACCGTTCCATCCACTTTCTTAATTTCCATCGCATACACATACACCCCCGTAGGCAGCTCCTGACGGTTAAATGTGCCGTCCCAACCTTTTTCCGCATTACCAGGCGTAAAGTCTTTTATTTCAAACAGGAAATTGCCCCAACGATCAAATACCCGTAAATAGTTAATTTGCGCGACCGAACCGTCCACAAAAACCGTAAAGACATCATTCACCCCATCGCCATTAGGAGAGAAAGCGGTTGGCACGTATAGACCCGTTTGCCGATTGATGAGAACCGCAATCTTTTCTTTGACAACGCAGCCAAATTGATCCATCACAATCGCCTCATAATCAACTGATTTGGTAGGTTTAGCCACGGTCGTCAAACAAGAATCACAACTCAATCCTTCCGAGGGTCGCCAGCGAATAAGCGGTGCTATGGCATTGGTTTGTGCAGTCAGCACCAGGCTATCCCCCAAGGGAATAGTCGTATCATCGCCAATGAGCAGGATAAGCGGCGCTGGCTCGGTTAAAGTCACGGCAGTTTTTACAAAGCAGCCATTGTTATCCTCCACTTCTACCTCATAAATACCGCCTATTAATTGATTGAATTGATTGACAGCTTGTGCCGTCCGATTATCCAATCTGTAAAAATAAGGCGGATTGCCTCCTATCACGCTATCCACGACGATGCTACCGTTTTTTTGACCGAAACAGGCGGGCGGAGTTGCAGTAATGACCGGTTGAAAACTTTCATTGGCAATTGTAATAGATGCTGTATCTGTACATCCCTGAGCGTTGGTAACCGTTACACGATAGCTGCCGGGATTTTTCACCTCAATAGCAACAGTCGAAGCACCATTCGACCAATCATATCGAGAAAAACCAATCGGTGCTTCAATTTTTAAG
>CAZJXN010000098.1:0-20284 GCA_964549655.1 uncultured Saprospiraceae bacterium | reverse complement strand
TATAGGGTTCAAGTTAGGAAACTTGAACCAGTTTTTGTAATTATTTTTGATTACAAAATAGGAGTGGTTAAGTAAATAAAATCCGAAAGCCTGAATGAATGTCATTCAGGCTTTCAGAGGTTTCATGTAAAAAGTCTGGCATCTGGCATCTACCTCAAGGCTTAATCACCCCACCACTCCGATCCAACATAATCACTTTACCGAGTCCCACATCTTTCAAACGCTCCACTTGCGTCTGAGCATCGCCGGTAATCATATACACCAATTTGCCGCCATCTACAAACTTGGTAATCAACTGTTTTGCTTGCGGCAATGTCATTTCAGTTACCACTTTTTCCTGTTTTTTCAAATAATCCAACGGCAGACTATAGGTGCTAATATTCATCAAAATCCCCATCTTATCGCCCAAGGTTTCATACGCGCGCGCGCTGCTGCGGATGAGCGAACTTTTGGTTTTGTCTAAATCTTCTTGCGAATAATCTTTGCCATAACCGTCTATAATTTCCTTGAATAACTCAATAGATTCCTTTGTCACGTTGGTGCGAACACTTGACGTTGCAATAAAGAATCCATTATTAATTCGTCGAACAAAGTTAGAACCAGCACCATACGTATAGCCTTTTTCTTCGCGCAATTTTTGAAACAGACGGGAGGACGTACCCGCACCCAATCGCTCATTGATGACACTCGCCGCAAAAAAATCAGGGTCACTTCCTTTCATCGCTGGTGCGCCGATATAAATGACGGACTGTTTAGAATCAGGAATATCCACAAAATACGCCTGCGATTTTTCCGGTTTGGTTGGAATCGTAATTTCCGGCAGTTTTACCTCTTTCTTTTGCCACTTCGTTTCCAGATTGACCAGCGTTTTCAAAGCCTGCTCTTTCGATACGGCTCCGGTTACGTGATACGCTGCTAAAGTCGGCGTGAGATTTTTGGTGTAATAATTTCTTAAATTCTCCAGTGAAACATCTTGTAAACTCACCAACGTCCCAATCGGTACATTCGAGAAAATACTATTCTCGCCGTAAATCATTTTATTGAATGCGCGGCTGGTAACAGAAGCGGGTTGTGCGTTTTGTTGTTGAATCTGATTGATGGTGCGTTGCTTGAGGCGGTCAAATTCTTTGGCATCCCAACGGGGTTCGAGCAGCATTTCATCCAACAACAACATCACTTTATCATAATTTCTCGCCAAACAACTACCTGTCACAGTGATAAACTCTGAAGCCGCCCCAATATTGATATTCGCACCCAACTGTCCGAGCGCGTCTTGGAGTTGTTCCGGCGTTTTGTTCTTCGTGCCTTCCTGCATCACTTGCGCCATAAGACTTGCCACGCCTACCTTTTTCGGGTCATCGAGCCACATGCCACCTTTGATGCGCAAACTAAATTCCACCAACGGCAATTCTGTATTTTCAATGCCATAAACGGCAATACCATTTTTCGTTTTCGCTGTCCAAATGAGCGGTGCTTTCACGAGCGGCGATTCGCCCAACGCGGGAATTTTCGTGCGGTCGAGTTTAGAAGCCGTTTTCGGAAAATTGGTTTCGCTCTCATCCATGGGTGCTTCTTCCGCGCCTTGCACGATGGGTTCTTCCACGACTTCCGCTACTTTCGAGCCTTCTACCGCCAATTCTACTTTTCCTTTTGGAACAAAACTGGTCAAAATATACGGTTTGCCTTTAATGTATTTTTCATAGACGCGTTTCACATCGGCTTTCGTAACTGCTTGAATTTTCTTGATTTCGTTTACCAATTCGTCTGGGCTGCCGCTGAATTCATTGTATTGCGCGAGTTGCTCGGCTTTAGAGAGCGTACTGGATATGCCATTGTAAAAATCTTTTTCCAACGCGATTTTAATACGCTCCATGTCTTTATCGTCAATGCCATTTTTTTCAAAATTGCCAAATGCCGTGAAAACGCTGCTGTAAATGCTGTCCAAATCCACGTTATCATTGGCGCGCACCCCTACGCGGAACACACCGGCAAGCTCCGAAGACGCTTGAAACGCAAACGGCGAGGGTGCCAATTTTTTGTTTTCCACCAATTCTTTGAACAACGGCGCCCGCTTACCTTGTGCCAACAACTGACCCAAATATTGCAACGCATAACTATCAGGATGTCCATCTTCCACCGAAACCCACACCATATTCAAATCTGCCAATTGCGCAAAATTATCTTCGTGCATCAGCTTCACCGTTTCCGTTATTCTACCTGCTTGCGGTTTCAGCGTTTCGGTTGCTGCACGCGTTGGAATTTCTGCAAAATATTTTTCTACAATCGCTTTCACTTTCGCAAAATCAATGTCACCTGCGATGACCATCGTGGCGTTATTCGGACCGTACCATTTGTTGTAAAATTCTTTCACGTCATCAATCGTCGCCGCTTGCAAATCCTCCAAACTGCCAATCACCTGCCAGTTGTACGGGTGCTCCGACGGATAAATCGCTTTGTTAATCACATAGTTCGTATGACCATACGGCACGTTATCCACGCGCTGGCGCTTCTCGTTTTTCACCACTTGCTTTTCGTTTTCCAGCACGGGCGTCGTCACCGTATTAATCATAAAACCCATACGATCACTTTCCATCCACAAAATGCGTTCGAGCGCATCTTTCGGCACGACTTCGTAATAAATCGTACCGTCCTGCCAAGTACCGCCGTTAAATTCGCCGCCGAGGTCTTCAATCGTTTTGAAAAAATTACCTTTTCCTACATTCTCCGAACTTTGGAATAACATGTGTTCAAAAAAATGCGCAAACCCCGTTCTACCGGGCTTCTCGCGGTTAGAACCCACATTAAATACAATTGCCACTGCCACAATCGGGTCGGATACATCCTTGTGCAAAATCACATCCAAGCCATTGGACAAGGTGTACTTTTCGTAATCAATCTTCAGTTCAGCGGAAGCTGGTTTTGGCTTCGATTGCGCCCAACCGGATGTTAGGTTAGCAAACAAAAGCAATGCAAAAAGTGCGTATTGGAATCGTTTCATAGATGTACAAATTTTGTAATAAAAATTTTATAATTTTAGAATATAGAATGAAGTAGAGACGTGGAAATAGTAGAATTATTGTCTTTACAAAACAGTAAAAAGAGTTTTTAAAAAGGAGAAAGTTGTAGGAGCAATAGCTAAAAAATAAAACGCGGGAAGTTATCTTTACAAAAAATCTTTTAAAAAATGACACTGACTAAAGATTGGTTACGGACCATGGCAGAAACAGCGGTGTATCATCGCGGCGAGGGCATTTATCAGGCGCAACCCATTCGAGTGAATAAAATGGGAAATGTGTACGAAGCAAAAGTTTGGGGTACGGATAAATATGAAGTCACGATTAATCTGGAAGCCGAGGAACCGGATTGTTATTGCACTTGTCCTTATAATTTTGAGGGCATTTGTAAACATATTGTAGCAGTTGGTTTATCTATTGTGGATGATAAGTTTTCAGAAAAAATGACTGATTTTATCGAAGATGCAATTGTCGTCAGTGACCCGAATTTCTACAAAAATGTTTTTCTGCAAGCACCGTCCAGTCAACAAAGCACTTTTTTACAGCAATTATTTGAAAAGAACGCCGCCATCCAGGAGCAGTTTTCCCATTTTATTCAAATGGATAAAAAGTCCTTCCAAACGGATGATATTTTAAAAGTGCGCGATGCGGTGCATACGAAACTCAATAGCTTGGATGTGGAATTTAATTACGACGATTATTATGACGATGAAGGCGACGGTGTGCTTGAATTGGGTCTGGAGGAAGTCGAATCAGTGTTAAAACCTTATTTCAAAAGTGCAGAAACGAAATTGCAGCAAGGGAATCTGCGCGGCGCGGTGTCAATATTGGCGGGCATTTACGAAGGTTGTCACAATTTGGAAGAACCCGTTTTGGGAGAGGATTTTGAATGGAGTAATTATAGCGATTATGAGACCGACGTACGAGCGATTTTTGCAGAACATTTACAACAAATTAGCAATTATTTACCTACCATCATTACAGAACAAAAAAATATCACAGCAGCTATTAATGTATTATTTGAACGAATTTATTATTACACGGAAGTGCCGGAAAGCAAAAGCCATCCGATGGTGTATAATTTGAAAGATTGGGAACCACTGCTGTTAACTTTTCTGACCAATAAAAATATAGCAACAGATTTATTGGATATGCTACGCGAGGAAGAACTGGTGGATGAATCCACTTCTATTATCACTTTGAAAATCGCCGAACTCACCGAAGACGAGCCTTTGTGGCTGGAAACTGCCGAAGCCAATGCCCTGCACGATCCTAAAATTGCATTACAATTGTTGGATAAATATTATGAAGCGATTGAAATGTCCTCGTTTTATCGCGTCGCCAAAGCTGTTTTTAAATCGCACAGTGAGTCACTTTCGAGTTATCTAGCCGATATTGTTGCGCCCGAAAAAGACCGTGCTTTTTATGTCAAAGTGATAAGTTATCATACCCACCGTTATCAAAGTCTTGAACATTACAAAAGGCTGCGCGAAGTGATGCTTCCTACCGAAAAAAAAGATTTTATAAATAGTTTGCGTAACGACTGGCGACCGCAATTTTACATCAACGTGTTGGAAATAGAGCAAGACTGGGACGCGCTTCTTCAATTGGCAAAAGCCAACACATCCACTATCAACTACCTGCTCTATCTACGTCCTGTTGCTGCCGCTCGCCCAGAAGCGGGTTGGGAAATGACCAAAGAGCGCATCAAAAAGCTGTTAGAAAGTGGCACACAGGGACGAGATTGGTATAAAACTTTTGCCAACGAATTGTTTACCATCGGAAATATTAGCTCGCAACGGATGCATCAGGCGCGGGCGTTTGCGTCCAGTTTGCTTTCTACCTATCCGCGTTTGCGGGCGATGAAGGAGGAGTTTCGGCGGGTGGGGTTGGGGTGATTAAATTATTCAATTGAATATGACTATTTCAACTCAGCTTCTCTAATATTATTTACAATGTAAATAATGGCGTTTTCTATTTTAATAAATTCTCGGTGAGCAGATGGAAAACTAATGAGTCCTTTTTGGAACGTCTGTTGGATGCGATTGTAACGTCCTAACAAGCGGATTACATCGTCAAACGTTCGAGTATTGGTGCGCAGTTTTTCTTTAAAAGTTTGCAGCGCTACTTCTACATCTTTGGTAATGATACCAGTATGCAGTTGGCTGTACGCAGTTGGCAGTCAGTAAGTGATTGATTTACATGGTTTTAAAATAATTTAATACGCCATTTTAATTTCATTTTAGTATGAGTTCTTTAATATCTCCCTTTAATTGCAATACAGCAGGCGTGAGTGTTCGCTCTATTACTAAACTTTGCACTTCCATAAACTCCTCTACCAAATCTATCGCTTCCCCAGCATTGCTTTGATTTACAAGTGTTTCTTCTTTTTCAATCAATAACAAAAGAGCAGCATGTATTTTCTCCGCTAATGCAGCAGGCAAGATTAACGTCAACTTTTCGTTCTCAAAATTAGACACAAGAGCAGGTTTAGTTTTTAATTAAAGTGCATTACATTTTTATGAACCCAAAAAAAATGGCAATTCCTCGAAAAAAATTGACTGCTCCTTGAAATACATTGTCTTTTTTTATCGGTTTTGATTTTAAATTTTCTTTTGTTATAGATTCTACCAATTGTAATAACTGATAAATCAATCTGTTCTTTTCGGCAGCTGAAAAGTATTCATCTATCAGGTTCAGTTGCTCCTGCTGCCTGAGGTCAATGTAACGAGACGATAAATTCAGTGCTTCATTATAAACGGCACTGTCTTTATTATTTTTTAATAAAGATAAAATATCTTGTACGGCTTTATCCGATTTATTACTCGCTATATTTTGCTTGATTTGCAGAATCGCTTCCATGTTGTTTTCTTTTTATCAAATGCAAATTACATCTTTTTACTTAAAAAATCAACTTCTCTTTCAAGAACCCCGCCGTTTTTGACTCCTTCACTTCCGCCAATTCCTCTGGTCTTCCTTGAAACACCAAATGCCCCCCATTTTTGCCGCCTTCGGGTCCAAGGTCTATAATCCAATCCGCGCATTTAGCGACTTCCATGTTGTGCTCTACAACGAGGACGGTGTGTCCCTTTTCAACCAAAGCGTTGAGCGCATCCAGCAGTGTGCGAATGTCGTGGAAATGCAAGCCAGTCGTGGGTTCGTCGAAGATGAAAAGGATGTTTTCAGTGTTGCGTTCTTTAGTGAGGAAGGACGCGAGCTTTACGCGCTGTGCCTCGCCGCCGGAAAGCGTACTGGATGATTGTCCTAACTTTACATACCCGAGTCCAACATTATATAATGGTTGAATTTTATTTATCACTTCTTTTACATCTGCAAAAAAATTGATGGCTTCTTCTACACTCAGGTCGAGGATTTGGGAGATGTTTTTGCCATTGTATTCCACTTCGAGGAGTTCGGCTTTGAAGCGTTTGCCTTGACATTCTTCGCATTCAAGGCGCACGTCCGCGAGGAATTGCATTTCAATAATTTGTTCGCCTTCGCCTTTGCAAGTGTCGCAGCGACCGCCGTCCACGTTGAACGAGAAGTGAGAAGGTTTGTAACCTCTAATTTTTGATAACTGTTGTTTGGCAAATAAATCCCGAATCGCATCATACGCTTTGACGTAAGTGACTGGATTTGAACGAGATGACTTTCCAATCGGATTCTGGTCTACCATTTCTACCTGCGTCAGCTTTTTCAAATCGCCTTCAATTCCACTATGCAAACCCGGAGATTTCGGATAATTTTCGCCAAAATGTTTTTTTAAGGCTGGATATAAAATTTGCTTTACGAGTGTAGTTTTGCCAGAACCCGATACGCCCGTGACGACTGTGAGCGCATTCAAAGGAATCTTCGCATCAATATTTTTTAAATTGTGCTGCTTCGCGCCTTTGATTTCAATAAAATGGGAAACTTTTCGGCGCGTTTTCGGCACAGGAATGCGCATCCGACCGCTCATATATTTAGTTGTTAAACTTTCGGTCGCATCTTCATAAATAGCTGAATAATTTCCTGCAAATATTACTTCACCGCCATGAATGCCCGCCGCTGGACCAATATCTACTAAATAATCTGCATTTTTTATGATATCCTCTTCATGTTCTACTACAATCACGGTGTTGCCCAAATCTCGTAATGCTCTTAAAACATCCACCAAACGCGTACTATCGCGCGGATGCAAGCCCACGCTCGGCTCGTCCAAAATATACATGGAACTGGTCAAATTACTACCCAAAGTCCGAGTCAAATTAATCCGTTGCGTTTCGCCTCCAGAAAGCGTTGCTGATAAACGATTGAGTGTCAAATAATTCAAACCCAAATCCAGCATATAGCGCAAGCGATTTCTGATTTCCAGCAGCAATCGGCGACCGATTTTTGCATCAAACTCATTAACTTGAATGCCTTCAATATGTACAACGAGTTCGTCAATCGGCATATCTACGAGGTCGGTAATGGGCGTTCCGTCAATTTTTACATACGTCGCCTCTTTGCGCAAGCGCCCACCCTCGCACACGGGACACAAAGTTTTGCCGCGATACCGAGCCAACATTACACGGTTTTGAATTTTATATAATTTCTCTTGCAATTCTTCAAAAAAAGCATCAATGCCCCAGAAATGTTTGTTGCCTTTCCAGAGTAATCGTTGTTGCGGTTTCGTCAAATCTTGGTACGCCTTGTGAACTGGGAAATCAAATATATGTGCGGTTTCTACCAGTTTGTCTCGCCAAGTACCATATTTCTCGCCGCTCCACGCTGCCACTGCACCTTCGTAGATGGATTTCGATTTATCGGGAATGACTTTGTCTTCATCAATGCCCATCACCATGCTGAAACCCTCGCAACTTGGGCACGCGCCGTAGGGATTATTAAAATTAAATAATTGTGGCGTTGGGTCGAGGAAAGTGATGTCGTCTAACTCAAAACGATTATTAAAACCGCGCCGTTCGCCGCCCATGATGTCCACGACTGCTTCACCTTCACTTTCATAAAAAGCCGTTTGCACGGAATCGCCAATGCGTTTCACATTCTCTTCATCGTTTTTTGCAACCCCAAAACGGTCAACCAGAATCAGTGGATTTTTATCTTGAACCGTGCCAATGGCTTTCGCCAAATCGGGATGCCCTTTTTCTAAAACGTCTTGAATATTTTGTAACTCGTTGTCTATCAGTACCCGCGTGTAGCCTTTTTGTAGCAGCAAATTGAGTTCTTGCTGTAATGTGCGGTCTTTGTATTTGTAAGGAAGTGGAATGAACAATTGAATACGCGTACCTTCCTCATGGCTTTGAATGAAATCGGTGACATCGGCTACTTCGTGTCGCTTCACCAGCGCGCCGGACACGGGCGAGTACGTCTTGCCCACGCGGGCGTAGAGCAGGCGCAGGTAGTCATACACTTCCGTGAGCGTGCCGACGGTCGAGCGGGCATTGGAATTACTAACTTTTTGTTCGATAGCAATCGCTGGGCAAATGCCTTTGATGTAATCCACATCAGGCTTTTTCATTCGACCCAAAAACTGCCGCGCATAACTCGACAAACTCTCTACGTACCGCCGCTGCCCTTCGGCAAACAAGGTATCCATCGTAATCGAAGACTTGCCGGAGCCGGACACGCCTGTGACGACGACCAGTTTATTTTTTGGAATTGCCAAGTCCACGTTTTTCAAATTATTGGAACGCGCGCCTTTGATGAAGATGACGTTTTTTAGGTCTTGGATTTCTTCTTTCTCTATGACTTCAGCGACTGCATTTTTTTTCTTCGACATAATTTTAAAAGTTCAATGTTTGGGAGTTTGGAGGTTTGGCGCTTAGTACGTACCCTTTTTTCATTATTGGAACGCGGATGACACGGATTTAGCGGATCTTTGCGGATTCTTTCGCTCGTTTATTATTCCTTGCGCTTCTATTTCAAGTAAAAAATCTTTGTTTGCTAATCCATTTACACTTATCCACGTGCTTGCTGGAGGTGTTTCGGTTCCGAAAAATTCGCGCAGAACGCTTCCTACCGCTTGTCCTTTTTCTTCGTTATAATTCACAATGTAAAGTCGTAACATGACAATATCACTCAAGGTTCCGCCTGCTTTTTCGATAGCAATTTGCACATTTTCAAAGGCTTTTCGAGTTTGAGTTTCAAAATTTTCACTTACAATTTGCTTTTGCGCATCCCAAGCGACTTGCCCGGAGATGAAAACGAGCTTGCCGGGATTGGTCACCACAATTTGCGAAAAGCCGTGTTGTACGCTGTCAAAGAGTTGCGATGGATTGACGTATTGTTTGGACATTGAAAAAATGGGTTTAAAAATTTGGCGTTTGGAAGTTTTAGCGGACATGAACACATCGCACACATCGCACATGAACACAATTTGTTTAAAACAAAAAAGTGAAGGTAGGGTTTTGGGAGAAGACCGAGAAGTTTGGGAGGGGAAAACTGAAGGAGATAATTACCTAAAAGAGAAGCCTATAGGTGTAGGAAATTTTGGAAGTTTCCTACACCTTCTTTGATCATTCAAATCTTTGCAGGGTCGCATCTATTTTATCCACATACGTTTTCAAATAATCGGGTAAGTCACTCCGATTGGTATCTACTCTCCAATGGCGAAGTACGCCGTCTTTGCGAATTTCGATGGCAAAACCGCCTTGGTCCGCACAGTCTGGGCAGCCGATAGTTTCTTCGGTTACATTCAACAATTCTTGTGGAAAGGCATCCAATAAAGCTTTGGCAGATTCGTAGCGTTCGTTTGGAAGTGCGCTGGATTTGAATTTCAAACTATCCCAATCCGTAAAACGGGCGAGGTCATCGGCGAATAGTTGAGTGCCTTCCATTTTAAACAGCGTGGCGCATTCATCCCTACAATGACCATAATATTTGCCAAAAACCAAGTATTGTTCGTTGATTGTTACATCGGTTTTGGTGCTATTACACGCTGCAAGGGCGGTGATAAGGATTAGCAAAAACAATAGTTTTCTCATAATGGATTGATTTTTAGAACTAAGACAGGTTGGAAAGAAAAAAGGTTGGAGAAATTTATGGAATTGGATTAACCAGATTTAAACCTGCTACATTTTTAAAGTCAGTAATGTTGCGCGTGTTTAATTCGAGATTATAAATGAGTGCAGTTGCCGCCACTAAACTATCCATAGATTTCAACTTGTACTGTCGCCTTATTTCAATTGCTTTTTCCAAAATGATATCATCAACGGGTAAGACAGTCAAAATAGTAAAAGCATTTTCGCAGTACAATCGCTCTTGATTTTGTACGCCATGAAAGCCCAGCACTTCCAGCTTTGTAATAGCAGAGACAGCATTGGAACTATTTACAACCAGCGATTTTAGAAAAGCAAATGCAGGTTGATAAGAATAAATAAGGAGGTTGCTATCTAATAATTTCATACCTCGTTTGTTAAGGGACGCTCTTCTCTTTCCTGTCGTTGCCATTCCGCCGCATCGCCAAAGGAAGGCTGGTCATTTTGGTAAGAGAGAATGTAAGCAATAGCTTCTTCTCTGGCTTCGGTGGCAGGTGCTTCTGCGTCAGACTGGCTATACGGAATATGAAGTCGCTTTGCTAAAGAAAGCAGTAAGCTTAAATCCTCTGGCTTCTCTATTTGAAAAGTTAGCTCCGTCATTTTACTAAATTTTTGCCAAAGTTAAAACAATTCTAGGTGTATTGCAATCGCTAAACTAATCTTCTTTGAACGATTTCGTTATCAAATTTTAACTAAAGTGTCCCGCTTTTAAGAATATTTCACCAAATCGCTCCTTTCCGTGTCAATCTTTAAATTATCAATAACCACTGTTTAACCCCTCTTAACAAGTGAAGCGCGCATCTTTGCCGGGTCAATGTGCTGATTTGTTGATGTGCCGATGTGCTAATCCCAAAAACACGCACGAAAGTCGCTCGCATCAGCACATTGGCAAATTATCTCATTAGCAAATTAAAAAAAATGAAAATCGCAACTAAATTTTTAGCAACCGTAGCCCTTGTTGCTACTTTTTACACCACAGGGTTTGCGCAATTATCACTCGGTCTGCGCGGCGGACTCAATTTCGGCAACGTGTACACGACGGACGCACTGAACGCGCTGACACCTGATTTTCAATACATTAACGGTCCTTCTATCGCCGGTGTGTTGGAATATGGTTTCAGTGATAATTTTGCATTTCAAACCGAATTGGCGTACACCCGCAAAGGTTTCAAAACGAATGTCGGCACGGATATCAATCTGTTCAACGTTCCGCTGCCAGTGGGCGTTACCGCTGAATCGCGTTTCAATTATTTTGAAGTCCCGTTATTGGCAAAAGTGAAATTTGGCGATGAGGTCGTGCACGGCTACATCACGGCAGGTCCTACGTTTGGCTACGCTTCAAGCGGCAGACTCGTCACTCGTGCGAATGCACTTATCGAATTTAAAGTTTCTGACACCAATATCAACCTCGACGCTATCAATTACGAGCGTTTTGAAGTAGGCGGCTCGGTCGGTGCAGGCATTGGTTTTAATACCAGCTTTGGAGAATTGTTTGCAGATGCACGCTACACACATGGCTTTACCGAATTGTACGATATTCCAATCGTAGAAGAGAAAATCAAAAATAAAGGATTTGCACTGAGTATTGGATTTCTCGTACCAATGGGAAGATAGGAAAATGGGAGGATGGGAAGATAGGAACATGCAACACATCCTCCTATCCTCCTATCTTCCCATCCTCCTCCTTCAACAACCTATCAATATCCTTCATAAACCGATCCACATCCGCTGGGTCCGTACCGTCACAAAAAGCCCGAACGTGGCGATTTTTATCCACCAGAATCAAGCGGCCACTATGGTCGAAGCCACCGGGCGCAGTCGGGTCTTCTTTTGCAATACTAAAATAATCATCGGCAATGCCGTAAATTTCTTCTTTTTTGCCGGTCACAAAATGCCATTTATTCGCGCTCACGCCTAAGCTTCCTGCGTAGGATTTCAATTTTCCAACCGTATCGCGTTTTACATCAATAGAATGCGCCATGAGCAGAACGCGGTCATCGGTTTTGAAATGGTCGTGAATGCGCAGCATTTGCTTCGTCGTTTTCGGACAAATCGTTGGGCAGGATGTGAAAAAAAAGTCCACGACATAAATTTTATCTGCAAACGTAGCATTCGTCACCACTTGGCTATCTTGATTCACAAAAGCAAAATCGGCAATCGTCGGATAAATCGTGTCGCCGTTCACCACGTCGCGCTCGCCAAGAATAGGCAGCGGCTGTGGCTCTTCTTTGCAAGCAAATAAGGTAATTATAAAAGCCAGTAACGCAAGATATTTACACATAGATTCACTTTTTAAAATGCTAAATTGGAACGCTCTCAGCGGACGATAGTTGTTCATCTCTTTGTCAAAAGGGAGGATAAGTGGATAGGAAGATAGAAACACGAAACACATCCTCCTATTTTCCCATTCTCTTATCCTCCCTTTCAAACAAAATCTTATTCTGCTTTCGCAAATTATAATGAAATAAAAGCCAAAATTTATACCTTAGTCCCAAGATAATGGTGAATGGTGAATCGGGATTAGTGCATCGTTCTTTTCATTGCCTATAGCTACTTTTTTAATAAAATCAAAAAACTCGATGAGAAACGTATTAATGTTTTTATTTGGAATAATTGCTTTATTTTCAATTGGTTGTAAAAAAACAGCAGAAGCGAATTACGACCGTCCGCACGACCCGTGGGTGTTTCGCTCGGTGTTGGATAGCATTCCAAGAATGTTGACCGTGGCGTTGCACGACGATGTGTGGGCAGCGTACAGCGCAGAAACTGGCGCGTTGTATAAAGTCTGGAAAGGCAGCGTGAATTTTGACGGCGCGGTTTACACCACCAATCACGGTCCACAGCCGAGCACACTGGGCGATGCTTATTTTGAAAATGCGTTCGCAAAACCTTGGACGGTGACGTACAAAGGTAAAGCGGAAGAACCAAAAATCCAGTATCGGGGACATCGTTTCGAGGACGGACAAGTGACCATCAATTGCGAATTAATTCTAAGCGACGGCAAAGTCATTAAGCTGCACGAGCGCCCGGAATACGTGACGAACGATAACGGTCAAGCGGGTTTGGAGCGTTTATTTACAACAGAAAATGCACCAAAAGATGCGCAAATCACTTTCAAAACCAATATCAGTTCCATTGCTTTGCAAAGTAGTGTGGTGGCAGACGGCGGCACGTTCAAAATCACGAAAAGCGAACCTCGCGCGGCGGGCGATATGCAAGCGATTGACGTAGAAGGAGAATTGACTTTGAAAAATAATGGCGAGACGAAGCTCACGACGTATTTTATTAGAACGCCTTTAATTGCCAATCGCAATAAAATAGAGGGCGCAGAGGAAGAAGAATTGCCGTTGGGATTCAAGTTGATTTCTAAAAATGATTGTAAAACGTGCCACAATACTTACGTAAAAACCGTAGGTCCAGCGTACGTGGATGTTGCCAAAAAATACCAAAATAACGCAGAAAATGCGGCGTATCTCGTGGGTAAAGTCGTCAACGGTGGCGGCGGCGTGTGGGGCGAGGCAGCGATGACGGCGCACCCGAATCTGCCGGAACAGGACATCAACGAGATGATAAGCTACATCATGTTGCTTGATTCTGCCGACGAAGCCAGCTTCAAAAAGAGAGCACAAAAGGCAGGCACAGCTCGATTGGTCAATTTAAAACCTTCTGCTAAAAATATTGCAGAAAACGATTTGCTGCCCGGCGCGTTCGCCAAGGTATTTGTATCTGAAAAACCGATTAATGTACTCGCCGATATTAATTTCAAACAAAAGCCGACGTTCACGGGCGTTATCCCAACTATTTCTTTTGGCAATTCGGATTTTGAGGATTTGAAAGAAAATTTTGCAGTCGAATTGACTGGCTATTTGAATATTCCAAAAAATAATACCTATGTGTTTCGATTGATTGGCGATGACGGCGTGCGCTTGCTGATTGACAATAAAAAAGTGGCGGAATACGACGGCTGGCATGGTTCGGAGCCACGCGATGGCGAGGTAGAATTAGCGGAAGGATATCATCCGTTTAAAGTTCAATATTTTCAAGCAGGCGGTGGAAAAGAGTTGCGTTTGCAGTGGAGTTCGCCCGATTTAGGCGAGTTTACGCTCATTCCGGCGGCGGCGTATCGGCACAATCGCAAGGAAGAAATCGCCGGTATGCCCGCGATTGCGATGACTGCTACGGTCAAGATTCCGGGTGACAAATCGCCGTTAGTCGCGGTGCATCCAAGTTATGATTTGAGTCAGGCGCGTCCGAATGATTTCTTGCCAAAGGTTGGCGGGATGGATTTCTTGCCCGACGGTCGTTTGGTGGTTTCTACTTGGGATGCAGAAGGCTCGGTATATATTGTTGAAAATGTGGATTCAGGCGACACGTCTAAAATTAAATACAAAAGAATTGCGAAAGGTTTGGCAGAGCCGCTGGGTTTGAAAGTGGTGGATGGCAATATTTATGTGATGCAAAAACAGGAGTTGACCAAACTCATTGACCACGACGGCGACGAAATGATTGACGAATATTATACAGTGAGCAATGCTTGGCGCGTGTCCTCGAATTTTCATGAGTTTGGTTTTGGTTTGGCTTACAAAGCGGGTTACTTCTATGCAGCATTGGCGACGGCAATTTTGCCGGGCGGAGCGAGTGCGCGTCCGCAGATTCCTGACCGAGGCAAAGCCGTAAAAATCAGCAAAGACAATGGCACGTTAGAATTTGTCGCACAAGGCTTGCGCACTCCGAATGGCGTGGGCATTGGTGTTGACGGCGAGATTTTCATTGCGGATAATCAAGGCGACTGGTTGCCATCGAGCAAGATTGTACACGTTTCGCAAGATGCGTTTTTTGGCTCGCGCTCGGTGGATTCTGTCGGTGTGGCTAATTTGAAAGAAAAACTACCCGTCGTGTGGCTACCGCAGGATGAAATTGGCAACTCGCCTTCTACGCCCATTGCGTTGCAAGATGGCATTTACAAAGGTCAGATGATTCACGGCGAAGTGACGAACGGTGGCGTGAAGCGCGTATTTGTAGAAAAAGTCAACGGCGAATATCAAGGCATTGTGTTCGATTTTATACAAGGTTTGGAAGCAGGTGTGAATCGCATGGTGTATGGACCGGACGGCGCATTGTACATTGGCGGCGTAGGCAATCCGGGCAACTGGAGTCATGAGGGAAAATTGTGGTACGGCTTACAACGCTTGAAATACAACGGCAAAACGGCTTTTGAAATGCTGGCAGTTCGAGCGAAGTCGGATGGGGTAGAAATCGAATTTACCGAGCCGTTAGCGGAAGGTTTAGGTTGGAATGCGGCGGAATATGATATTCAACAATGGTTCTATTTGCCAACGAAAGATTACGGCGGTCCGAAACGCGAGTTGGAAAAACTCAAGGTGCTTTCCGCAAACGTGTCGAGCGACCGCAAGAAAGTGTTTTTAGAATTGCAAGGCATGAAGCCGAATCATGTGGTGTATGTGCATCTGCCAAACACTTGGACGAGTGAAAATTACAACGAAATCTGGACGACGCAAGGCTGGTACACGATGAATCAAATCCCTGCCAACACGCCAGGCGCACGTACGCAAGCGCCCACGATGCAAGCGGACGCACTTGCCGCATCCGAGCAAAAAGCGGGTTTTAAAAAATTATTCGATGGTAAAACGCTCAACGGCTGGCGCAATTATCGCAAGCAAACGACGGGCGACAAATGGATAGTTGAAGACGGCGCGATTAAATTCGACCCGAAAAAAGGCACGACTGGCGGCGACTTGATTACAAAAGAAGAGTACGCGGATTTTGACTTGCGCTTAGAATGGAAAGTAGCACCTTGCGCCAACAGCGGCATCATCTATCGTTCGGTAGAATCGGATAAGTACAATTCGCCTTGGCAAACAGGTCCTGAATACCAAGTGTTAGACAATAATTGCCACCCTGATGCGAAAATTGAAAAGCACAAAGCTGGTGACTTCTATGATGTCGTCGCCAGTAAATATATCGTGGTGAAGCCCGTTGGCGAGTGGAACAAAACGCGCATTGTCGTCAAAGGCAACCACGTAGAACACTGGCTCAACGGCAGAAAAGTAGTGGACACAGAAATGGGTACCGACGAGTGGAAAAAACTCCTCGCTGCCAGCAAATGGAAAGACCACCCCGACTTCAGCACCGCGAAAAAAGGACATATCGTGCTGCAAGACCATGGGGATGTGGTTTGGTTTAAAAATATTAGAATCAAGGAATTGAAATAGTTGGAGGATGGGAGGATAGGAGGATGTGTTTCGTGTTCCTATCTTCCCATCCTCTTATCCTCCATTCAAAACACTTAAAATCCATACAATGACAAAGACCTTTTTATTCAAATCAACATTTGCAGTAGCTTTTGCAGCAATCCTTACAAATTGCAATCAAGCGCCGAAAGAAGCCAACACAGACACTGCAGCGGCGGCAGACACAACGGCAATGGCGGCAACGCCTGCGATGAACGTGCTTTCTGACCAAGAAAAACAGGAAGGTTGGGAATTGCTCTTCGACGGAACCTCACTCAACGGCTGGCATTCTTTTGGAACGCAGGCTGTGGGCAATCGCTGGAAAGTAGAAGAGGGCGCGATTATGCTGGATGGAAGTATGCCCAAACCGGAAGGCATGGTGGACAGCGACATTGCGACAGCGAACGAATACGGCGATTTTGAATTGCGTTTGGAGTGGAAAATTGATACTTGCGGCAACAGCGGCATCATTTATCGTGCAACGGAATCGTCGGAGTACAAAACCGCTTGGGAAACCGGACCGGAAATGCAATTGCAAGACGACAAATGTCACCCGGATAAAAATGCTGAGAAACACAATGTGGGTGATTTGTATGATGTCGTAGCAGGCACAGACAAAGTCATTAAACCGGCATTGGAATGGAATGAAGCCCGCGTGCTCGTGCAAGGCAACCATGTTGAGCATTGGCTCAACGGTAAAAAAGTATTGGAAGCGGAACTAAATACAGCCGAATGGAAAAAAATGGTCGCTGCCAGCAAGTGGAAGGAATATCCTGATTATAGCCTAGCGAAGCAAGGACGCATTGTGTTGCAAGAGCATGGCAGCCAGATTTGGTTTCGGAATATAAAAATAAAGAAGATAGGGTGATAGGAAGATGGGAGAATAGGAACACGAAACGCATCCTCCTATCTTCCCATCCTCTTATCCTTCAATCTTCTTTTTTACAACTATCAAAAAGAATGGAAAGATGGGAACACGAAACGCATCCTCCTATCTTCCCATCCTCCCATCCTCCATTTTAAAATATTTAAAACGAACGAAAAATGGATAATGTAAACAAACAAAGAATTTTTACGGCGAGTTGTTTCGCGCTTATTACGACGGCTTTTGCCTTTGCGATTCGGGCGGGGATTTTGTCGGAACTATCTAAGGAATTGAATCTGACTGACACCCAGTTGGGCTATATCAATCAAATGGCGATTTTGGGTTTTCCGATTGCGACCATTGTGGGCGGCTATTTGTACAATGTGTTTGGAGCGAAGCGCATGATTTGGCTGGCTTTTATTTCGCATTTGGTGGGGATTGTAACCACTATTTTTGCTGGTAATTTTGCTATTTTGTTGATTTCTAACCTCTTGATAGGTTTTGGAAATGGAACGGTGGAAGCCGCTTGCAATCCTTTAGTCGCCAATATGTACAAGAATAATCAAACCACGATGCTCAACCGTTTCCACGTCTGGTTTCCGGGTGGCATATTTTTAGGCGCCCTGATTTCTCAATTTATGGGCAGTAATGGTGCAACTTGGCAGATGCAAGTCGCCGTGATGCTCATTCCATTGGCTATTTACGCATATTTATTTATAGGACAAACGTTCCCCAGCGCAGCGGAGTCCGGTCAGGCTAAAGTGTCATCTAATCTGAAAGGCATTTTTACACCATTATATCTTTTTATGATATTCTGTATGTTGCTTACCGCAAATACCGAGTTGAGTACGCAGCAATGGATTGAGCGTTTGCTTAGTTCAGCAGGTGCGCCGGGAATGTTGGTACTGGCGATGGTGACAGGTTTGATGGCAGTCGGGCGTTTTTTTGCGGGTCCGGTCATACACCGCCTCAATCCAATTGGGGTTTTGTTTTTATCTTCCATCATTGCTTTTTTTGGTATTTTTCTGATGAGCCGAGCCGAAGGACCGATGATTTATGTAGCTGCTATTACATTTGCAATCGGCGTGTGTTATTTTTGGCCCACGATGGTGGGTTTTGTTGGCGAATACATTCCTAAAAGTGGTGCTTTGGGCATGTCGCTCATTGGTGGTGCTGGGATGTTCGCGACGGGTATTGCACAGCCGATTGTAGGCGGTTGGATTGATTCCGCACGCCAAAAAGCAGAGGCATTAGGCGTGACGGGTGCAGAAGCGGACCGATTGGCAGGACAAGCGACCTTGAGTAATTTGATGATTTTTCCGATTATTCTGATTGTGGCGTTTGGTATTTTATTCGCTATGCGCAAGCAGTTGGAAACCCGCAGACACGTAGCGCACGAAGTAGGTGATGGGTCGATGGTGTAATGAGAAATAGGAAGATGGGAGGATAGGAAAATAAAAGTAAAGTCGTAAAATCATCCTATCTTCCCATCCTGTTATCCTCCAGTATCAGCACAACTTGTCCCGTAAGGCGGGATTGGCATATCAGCAAATTAGCATATTAAAATATGAACACTGGAATCCGTATTCAACTTTCCGTGATGATGTTCCTCGAATTTTTCGTTTGGGGCGCGTGGTTTGTCACGATGGGCACTTATCTGGGTGTGAATTTGAAAGCGAGCGGCGTAGAAACTGGCTTGGCGTATCAGACGCAATCCATCGGAGCGATTTTAGCACCCTTTATCGTTGGCTTGATTGCCGACCGATTTTTTCCGGCGCAGCGTATTTTGGGCGTGTTGCACTTGGCAGGCGCAGGCATGATGTATCTGGCTTCTACGGCGGGTGACTTCGCTTCTTTCTATCCGTATATTTTGATTTACATGATTTTATATATGCCAACTTTGGCACTTGTGAATTCTATTTCCTTTCGGCAAATGCAAAATCCGGAGAAAGAATTTCCGAACGTGCGTGTCTTGGGTACGATTGGTTGGATTGTAGCAGGCATACTCATCGGTCGGCTCAATTGGGAACAAGAAGGCATTTTGCAAAACACCTTTTTAATGGCTGCTGCCGCTTCATTAGCGTTGGGTATTTTCAGTTTTACCCTTCCGCACACGCCGCCTGCTCGTAGCCGCGACGAAAAATTGACGACTCGAGATATTCTCGGTTTAGATGCGCTCGGACTGTTGAAAAATCGCTCGTTTCTTACGTTTTTCATCGGTTCGGTGCTGATTTGCATTCCGTTGTCGTTTTATTATAATTTTACCAATCCCTTTTTGAATGAAATTGGCGTAGAACGAGCGGCAGAGAAAATGTCGTTGGGGCAAGCCTCGGAAGTGCTGTTTTTGCTCTTATTACCGTGGTTTTTCATGCGATTTGGTGTGAAGAAAATGCTGCTCATCGGTATGGGTGCTTGGGCGTTGCGCTACGTGCTGTTTGCATTTGGTGATGTGGATTCCGGCTATTGGATGCTGATTTTGGGCATTGTTTTGCATGGCATTTGTTTTGATTTCTTCTTCGTGACGGGTCAAATTTATACCGACAATCTCGCTGGTGAGAAATTCAAAAGCTCCGCGCAAGGCTTGATAACACTCGCCACTTACGGCGTAGGGATGTTCATTGGTTACTTGGTTTCCGGCTATGTAGTAGATGCTTATGTCACAGGCGACGGGCACGATTGGCGCAGCATTTGGCTCATTCCGGGCGGCATTGCGCTGGCGATTGTGTTGGTATTTTTAGTGGCATTTCGAGAGCCGAGTAAAGCGATTTTAGACAATAGACTTTAGACGATAGATGCGCTAACATCTTAAAATCAAGCGTCGGCAAGGAACTTCTTTGCTGGCGCTTGGTGTTTTATCGCTGGTTTGAAAATTATACTTAGATTTGCACCTGTTTTTGATAAAATAGGGCTTTGATAGGTTTTGTTTTGAATGATTTTTAAATATTGAAATTTTATATTATTTTAGCACTATCATATTATATCTCCGCTCAAAAAATAACAACTTACAAAGGAATTCTTTAACGGATTGAAATTACTGTGAATTGACAGTAACATAAATGTATTGTTAATCCATATATAAATAAAGCATGAGTTACAAAGATGAAATAAAGAAATTTGTGAAAAACTCTCATTATA
>CAZJXN010000097.1:9599-20628 GCA_964549655.1 uncultured Saprospiraceae bacterium | reverse complement strand
TATCTATAAAAATTGCGCCAACACTATGTAATAAGCGTACAATCTAACTTGTATAATCTATTTAAAAACGAAAACCAACACAAATCATTTAAAATAATTACCACAATGAAACATATCGCCATACTGTTGGGAATCCTTTGGTTGTACGTGCCGCTCTTGGCGCAGCAGACCACCGTCTACACAGAAGCCAATAAAGCTTATAAACGCGGCATGGAATTCTATGAGCAAGGTATCTTTAGCAAAGCCCAAGATGAATTTCGAACTGCCGTAGATTTACTTCACCCGATAAACGAGCCGGAAAACGACCTCTTACGGATGCGCGCAGAACTCTATTTTGCAAAAACAGCCGTGCAACTCAATCAGCCCGAAGGCGAAAAACTGATTCTGGATTTCATTCGCACGTACTCGCCTGACCCCATTGCCAGTCAAGCTCTGGTGGATTTAGCCAATTATTATTACAATGCACAAGAATACGACAAAGCGATTGACTACTTCACACAAGTAGAAACGGGCGGCATGACGCAGCAGCAGCGAGCGGAATTGAAATTCAAACTCGGCTATGCCTATTTTGTACAAAAACGCTTTGCCGATGCAAAATCCCAATTTCGGGAAATCAAGGACACGCAGGGCGATTATTATCATGCCACCAATTATTATCTCGGTTTGTGTTTTTTCTTTGAAGGCAATTATCCCGAAGCTATCAAAAGTCTGCGCGTAGCCGAACAAGCACCAAAATATAAGCCATTAATTCCATATTATATAGCACAAATTTATTTTGCAGAACGACAGTATGAAGAACTCATTTCGTACGCCGAGCCACGCCTGAGTGAGCGCGGTTTACAAAAATCAGAAGAAATCCGCCAATTGATTGGACAAGCCTATTTTGAAAAAGGCGAGTATCAAACGGCATTGCCTTACTTGGAAGCTTACGCAGAAAAAACCGGCAAATTACAGGAAAGTGAATTTTATCAATTGGGGTACGCGCAATACAAATCCGGCAAACACCGAGAAGCAGCAAAGAATTTTGAACAATTGTCGAATGTAAATTCGAAGTTGGGTCAGTATGCCATGTATTATCAGGCAGACAGCTATTTGAAATTAGGACAAAAACAGTCGGCACGTACTGCGCTCGGTATCGCTAAACGTTTGGATTTTGACTTGGCTATCAAAGAAGAAGCGACGTTCAATTATGCTAAATTAGCATATGAATTAAAAGACCCACGCGAAGCCATCGCTTCGTTACAGGATGTGGGACCGTCTTCGCGTTATTACACAGAAGCACAGACGCTTATGAGTGAGATTTTTCTAAACTATCGAGATTATAAACAAGCACTTGATATATTAGAAAAAATGCCCAATAAAACGCCCCAACTGCGCGAAAGCTTTCAAAAAGTGGCTTACTACCGGGCTTTACAATTGGTACAACAAGATGATTTGACAGGTGCGAAACAACTCCTCGACCGCTCGCTCAAAGACCCCGTGGATACCCGCACCAAAGCACTCGCCGTGTACTGGCAAGGCGACATCGCGCAGCGCGAAAAAAAGTATGACAACAGTATTCAACTCATGGCGCAATTCCTCACGTTGGCAAAAACGATGACCGGCTTGCCCGATGAATCCTCGATTTTTACCGCCAATTATGTGCAAGGTTATAATTATTTAAAACAGCAAAATTACACCGGCGCGTTGGGTTTCTTTCAAGAAGCGGTAAATGGAATCAAGCGGAATCTTACATTTATAAGCAGTGATGCGGTGAAAAATGATGTACTCGGTGATGCGGTCATGCGCACGGGCGACGCTTATTTCAAACGCAATCAATATGCGGATGCAGTTCGTTATTATGACGAAGCAGTGGAGAAAAAATATTCCGGTTTTGTGTACGCATTGTATCAAAAAGCAGTGATTGAAGGCTTGCGAGGCAGAACAACAGATAAAATTCTCGCGCTTGAACAGCTCACCGATAACTATCCAAATTCACCTTATGCCGACGACGCGTTACTGGCATTGGGCAGCACGTATCAAGAAATTGGACAACTCGGTAAAGCGTTAGAACCATTAAAGCGGCTGACGACTAATTATAAAGGAAAATCAGATTTGATTAATCAGGCACTCATTCGCATTGGTTTAATTACTTACAACCAAGGTAATAAAGAAGGGGCTATTAATTATTACAAACAAGTTTTTTCTAATAATCCGTCGTCGGAGGAAGCGAGTCTGGCGCTGGGCGCATTGGAAGAGATTTACGTGGATGACCTCGGTCGGGCAGATGATTACTTTGCATTTTTGGAAACAGTTCCGGGTTATAAAGTAGATAATTTGGCGCGAGATTCCATTACATTTAATGCAGCAGAAGCACAGTTTGAAAATGCCAATTATCAACGTGCGATTGAAAGTTATAGCGATTATTTGCGCAAATTTCCGAGCGGTTATTACGCCTTAGATGCCCGTTACCAGCGGGGTGAATCGTATGCAGTTTTAAAACAATATGCGGAAGCATTGAAGGATTATGAGTTTGTAGTCGAGCGCGGTCAGAGCCGTTATTACACAAAAGGCTTGGAAAAAGCGGCAATTATTGCGTATAATTATTCTCAAGATTTTGCGAAAGCGTATAATTTTTATAGCAAATTAGAAACCGTTGCCACCACCGACGACCAGCGATTTGAAGCGCAATTGGGTGCTTTGCGGAGCGCGTATCGCACGGGTAATTCTCAGGCTATCAATGAATTAGCGAATAAAGTAGCGAATAATCCAAGTGCCAATCAGGGTCAGATTGCCACTGCTAATTTTTACATCGGCAAAGTAGCATTTGATAAAAAAGATTATGACAATGCGCTCACCGCGTTCAATCGCGTGATTGCGCAAAGTGATAATGAGCAAACGGCAGAAGCGCGTTATTTAGTCGCTTACATTTATTATTTAAAACGCAACTTGGAGCGAGCGCAGGAAATTTGTATCAATGCGAATAAAGAAAGTTCGGCTTATCCATATTGGGTCGCAAAAAGCGTAATTTTATTGTCGGATATTTTGGCTGAAAAAGGCGATTTATACAATGCCCGTGCGGCTTTGGAAGCGTTGCTGGAAAATTATAGCGAAGATGCAGAACTCGTGAAACAGGCGCAAACTAAATTGAATGCGTTGAATCAACAAATCACGCGCAGCAGCCGCCTCGCTCCTGACCCTACGACCAATAATCTGCTGGAAATGGACGATAATACCATTACACCTAATACGACGAAAAAAAATAAGAAAAACGGAAATTAAATGGGAGGATAGGAGGATGGGAAGATAGGAACACTTATTATCGCCGTCATCTTCCTATCCTCTCATCCTCCTTCTTAAACAAAACGAGAATATGAAACAATTACAAAATATAATTACCAGCCTTCTTTTATTACTTCCTTTATTACTCACCGCGCAGAAAGACCTGCCTTCTGGCGAAGTAGACGTGATTCGGAATTTTGATGCGCGACTGTTGGATACAGACCCCATTAAAGTGAAACCGCAATTGCCTGCATTGGATACCACGACGCGGCGGCAGAATTATACGATTGTAAGTAAAACATTGGACGTAGAATATGCGCCGCCAAAAATTCGTCCGTTGGCTATGCGGGGGGAGGATGTGGCACAGGGATATAATGGTTACGCGCGACTCGGTGGCGGTTTTCCGGCTGCTATTTATGGCGAGGGTGCTTACAGCATTGCTACCGAACAGTATAATTTTGGAATTGATGTGTTTCATCATTCCGCCAATAATAATAAAAGCATTGAAAATCAAAGGTTTGGCTTTACGAATCTCGGCGCGCACGGCACGTATTATCTCGAACAAGGTTTTGGTGTGAACGCCCGATTGGGTTATACGTTGGATAATGTTTATTACTACGGTTATAATGAATTGAATGACGAGTTATCATTTGATGCAGATGAAGTGAAGCAGCAATTTTCTATTTTTGATGTGGGCGCAACGCTTTTTAATAGTAAACGGACGGAAGCAGACTTCAATTACAGTGCGGGTTTTGACGCATATATTATGAGCAGTGAAGATGTGTCTCGGGAGAATGGCTTTAATTTAAATATTGGAGCTACGAAATGGTTTAATGATAAGCATCCACTAAAAATTAATTTACGCACCGATTTTACATCGTATAAAGATACATCTAAGCAATCGCTGAATAACTTTTATTTACAGCCGAGCTTCACGTTTCATGGCGATGCGTTCAAAGCAGAAATTGGTGTTAACATTGCGTCGAATGATGATGAGTTTTCGTTTTTCCCAGATTTGGAATTATCGGCAAATATCGTCGGAACTATCCTCGGCGCTTTTGTAGGCGCAGAAGGCTCCTTACAAAAAAATACATTTCGGTCATTAACCGATTACAATCCTTTCATCGTACCACGTGTGGATGTAAAAAATACGAGATATTATCATTACTATGGCGGCATTCGCGGCAATTATCAGGGTGTGGATTATCGGGGACAAATTGGTTACAAACAAGCAGATGACCTCGCGCTTTTCCTTACCAATACCGACACGTTACTGCCAAGATTTGATGTAATCTATGATACCGTTAATATCGTGAATATCAGCGGCTCGGTCACTGTGCCTATTACAAAAGATTTAGAAGCGCTCGGCACCGTGAGTTATAATATTTATGATACAAAAAATGAAGAAAAAGCGTGGCATTTACCTTCCTTGACATTAAATGGCGGATTGCGTTATAAAACGATGGAAAATAAGCTGTTGGTAAAAGCGGATATATTTTTGGAAAACGGCGTTCCTTATCGGGATAAAGGAGGCGAAGTTGAAAATTTGAATGCGTTATTTGACATTAGTCTTGGTGCTGATTATTTCTTTACTGATAATATCGGCGGCTTTATACAAGTGAATAACTTAGCCAACAACCGCCGCCAACGCTGGCAATATTATCCGATGTTTGGGTTGAATGCGATGGTGGGGATAACGGCTCGTTTTTGAGAAATTAACCGCAGAGGCGCAAAGCACTCCCTTTATTGTATTGCTACGTCTCTGCGGTTAAAAAGCTATATTATAAGGATTTTGCGCTTTTTAGGCTACTTAAATATACTGATTAATAATATTCTCAAACAATTCTTGTTGTCCGCTGCGTTGCTTGGGTTCGCCCGTTTGCCCTGCAAGCTTTGCCAAATCTTCTAATGATAATTTCCCGTCTTCAAATGCTTTTCCATTATTGGTATCAAAAGAGGTATAACGTTTTTCGCGCAAGGAACGATAATCGGACTGTTCTAAAATGTCATTTGCTACCAGCAATGCGCGTGCAAACGCATCCATACCGCCGATATGCGCGTAAAAAATATCTTCCAAATCCGTTGAATTGCGGCGCGTTTTGGCATCAAAATTAATACCACCACCTTGAAAACCACCGGATTCTAACACCACGAGCATCGCTTCGGTGAGTTCGTACACATTATTTGGAAATTGATCGGTATCCCAGCCATTTTGATAATCGCCCCGATTCGCGTCCATGCTACCCAACGCGCCCGCATTGGCAGCTACTTGCAATTCATGTTGCATGGTATGTAATGCCAGCGTAGCATGATTCACTTCCACATTTAGTTTAAAATCATTCAATAAATCATATTCTCGTAAGAATCCAATCACAGTAGCGGCATCAAAATCATATTGATGCTTGGAAGGCTCCATTGGCTTGGGTTCGATGAAAAAAGTGCCTTTAAAACCATTACTCCGCGCATAATCTTTGGCGAGATGCAGAAAACGTGCCATGTGGTCGAGTTCCCGCTTCATATTGGTGTTTAGCAAAGACATATAACCTTCGCGTCCGCCCCAAAAAACGTAATTTTCGCCACCTAATTTAATGGTTGCATCCAATGCGTTTTTTACCTGCGCGCCTGCATAAGCCACCACTTCAAAATCAGGATTGGTGCCTGCCCCATTCATGTAGCGCGGATTGGAAAAAAGATTGGCAGTGCCCCAGAGCAGTTTTACGCCCGACGCTTGTTGTTTTTCTAAGGCATAATCTGTAATAACTTCCAGCCGTTTGGTGGATTCTATTAAATTTTCGCCTTCCTGTATTAAATCAAAATCATGGAAACAATAATATGGAATACCGATTTTTGTAATGAATTCAAATGCCGCGTCCATCTTATCTTTTGCTTGTTGGATTACGTCCGTAGCTTGTAGCCATGGAAACGCTTTCGTGCCGGGTCCGAATGGGTCGCCGCCCGTGCCAGTAAACGTATGCCAGTACGCCACCGCAAAGCGCAAGTGTTCCTTCATGGTTTTATGGCCTACTGTCTGATTTTCATCGTACCATTTGAATGCGAAGGGATTCTTGGAGGATTTACCTTCAAACTGGATTTTTGAAATGCCTTTAAAATATTCATGGTCACCTGTTGTGACGCTTGGGTTTTGGTGTGGTGTGGAAGTTGCAATCATGTTATCGTTTTTCAAATATTAATTAGTGTAATTTTTTAACCGCAGAGATTTTTCACGCAAAGGCGCAAAGTTTTCCCTTGGCACTATTTTTCTCGCAAAGCTCGCAAAGTTTTCGGTTTTCCTCGTTACTTCGTCCCGCATTCTCCTATCACCCCATCACCCATTTTCATTATTAATTGACCTAAGTCTTGTTGCCAAATAGCATAAGCCTGTTCATATTCTTCATTCGCGGCAAGCGGCTCATAGGTTAGCAATATCTCATTACTGCCAATCGCTTCTTCAATCGTATGATACAAACCGATGCCGACACCACTCGCTTTGGCGGCACCGACTGCGCCCGTCGTTTTTACCATTTCGATACGACTGCCAGTTAGATTTGCAATGGTATTAGCAAATATGTTAGATTGAAACAAGTTATCATTTCCAACGCGAATCACGTCTATTTTCATGCCCATTTCTTTCAAAATCTGAATGCCATACTTAAATGAAAACGCAATCCCCTCCAGTGCTGCCCGGTACAAATGTGCTCGTGTGTGGCGATTGAAATGTAAATTATTAAGCTGTGCACCGGGATTTTTATTACACAACACGCGTTCTGCACCGTTTCCGAAAGGCACCATCCGCAAGCCATCCGAACCGATGGGTACAGAGGCTGCTAAGTTTTCCATTTCGTTATACGAAAGATTTTCGGCTGCAATTTGATGTTTTACCCAACTGTACTGAATACCTGCGCCATTGATACACAGCAAAATACCGATGCGAGGTAATTCTAATGTATAATTGACGTGCGCAAAACCGTTCACGCGAGAAGCCGAGTCGTACACGGGTTTGTCCACCACGCCATACACCACGCCCGAAGTGCCGCCCGTAGCTGCCAGTTCGCCAGGATTTAATACATTCAGCGAAAGTGCGTTATTCGGTTGGTCGCCTGCGCGATACGTGACCGGAATGCCCGTGCGCAAACCTGTTTCTTGTGCCGCTTGTGTTGTCAAAGTACCCTGTAAAGAGAAAGTAGGTAAAATATTGGGAATCAGTTCTTTGCGAATGTTGTATTCATTTAAAACTATATCCGCTACTGCATTTTCTTGAAAATCCCAGAGCATTCCTTCGGATAAACCAGAGATAGTCGTCCCTACTTCGCCCGTCAATTTTAGAGCAATATAATCGCCGGGGAGCATCATTTTATCAATCTTACCATATAATTCCGGTTCGTTTTCCTGTACCCATTTGAGTTTAGAAGCGGTGAAGTTGCCAGGAGAATTGAGTAGGTGAGAGAGACTTTTTTCTGCACCCATATTTTCAAATGCCTGATTACCAATTTTTACTGCCCGACTATCGCACCATATAATAGAAGGACGCAGCACTTCTTGATTTTTATCCACCAACACCAAACCGTGCATCTGGTAAGCGATTCCAATTGCTTGAATGTCAGTGGCTTGTACTTGTGTCTGTTGCAGTAATTTTTTTGTGACCTGACACACATATTCCCACCACAATTCGGGTTGTTGCTCTGCCCAACCGGGCTGTAGCGCGATAATTTCCATCTCCGTGTCTGGATATTGTGCCAATCCAATCGTTTTTCCGGTAGCTGCCTGTACCAGTGCGGCTTTGATGGAGGAACTGCCAATGTCGTAACCTAATAAATACATAATTTGATGTGCTGATCCCGCAGTGCGGGACAAGTTATGCTGATTTGATAATTTGCCAATATCTCTTGTTAATTAGTAATTGGTAAAATTATCGTTTGGAATATAGTGAGTAACAAGTTGCCAAAATAAACTAAAAAAGTGCAAACCCCACTTAAATTAGAACGATGTTTTTTAAATTTGGAAAAAGCCGCTTTTTTGCAAAGAAAAGGAAAGAGAAACGGATTATTGATTGAAAATAGTAAATATAATGCGAATATCGGGTTAAAATGGTCAAAAACCCCTTCAAATGAATGGAGTTAACCCCGACGGGGTGGCATATTTATAAAAAAACCGACAAAATTTACTTTGAACCCCAGCGGGGTGACACTATTTACGTAGAATGTGTCACCCCGTCGGGGTTCAAAACCCGCTGATTGTCAATTGTCTGTAGGTCTATCACCCCTTCGGGGTTAATCCGATATTCGCATTAATAATTTACGTTTATTACCTGACAGACGATGTTTTTGTAGCTTGATACCAATATGAGAGGATGTAGTCGTACATGATTATGGAGTCACCGAGATTATCAGCCAGCCGGATACGACTTATTTTAGAAAAATGGTAACGGGTACGACGGTCAATTCGCAAGATAAATTATTCTTTCCCAAGTCTTTGTACGAAGACAAGCACCAAAATATATGGATTGGCCAAGGGCAGACAGTCGTTCGATTCTCCAAAGGACAATGCAAGAAATACCATTTTAAGGAAGAAACCAACACAGGAAGTATCTACGGTATTTATCGTGGTTTTTCATTTGTGGAAGATGAAGGCGGACACTTATGGGCCTTGGCTTTCAGCGGGGAATTGTACTATTTTGATGCCAGTGAAGACGCATTTGTAGCTTGCAAATTGGATTTTCCAATCAGTAATGTGGGAAGTTTTACAAAAATTAAAAACAATACTTTTTGGATAGGCGGTCTGAATGGATTGTTTGAAATAGAATTGGCGTACCCAGTCGTGCGTGCATGGAAGCAAATTTCTACTTTAAAAGATATTTCTCGCGCTATGCTGGTAGCCGACGAGTTTTACGTAGGCACTTGGTCTGCTGGACTTTTTAAAACGCAACCCTACCATCCGAAATCCTTTTTTACAAAAGTAGCTGCTTTGCCGTTTAATGATATTTTAGGATTGACGTATAATAGGCACACCGGACTTTGGGTGGCTGGGAGTGAAAATGTCGTGTCGCTCGCGTCAGGATTTTTCAAATCAGTGCCATTGCCAGTTGCGAATGTAGCGGTAGAAGTGATGGGTTTGTTGCCAGATAGTATGCTGGTAGTGGGGACTTTGCAAGATTTTTATACTTTAAAAAAAGATAGAAATACCTCCTCTGCCCAATTTAATGCTTTGTCTATCAACCTCGCACCAACGGCGCTGCTGTGTGATACCAATCGTATTTGGATAGGCACTTTGGATGGGAGTGTATTTTATTATGAGGTGCTACAAAAAACATTACATCGTATCAAAAGTATTCAAGCCAGTAGCACTTCTATTGTTAAAATTGCAAAAGACAACGTCGGCAATATCTGAATAAGCGGTAATAAATCCTACGGGCTGATACGGCTGACTCAGGACTTACAAATTCATACGTATCAACAAGACGGGCTGGCGCAAAGTCAAACTATTTATCAGGATAAACTCAATCTATTGCTGGTAGGCGGACGAGGACCCGATAGTTATTTATTTTGTTATTTCCCGTCTATTGATTCGTTTGTCAATTTGAGTATTCCGCTTGGCTTTGAAGCAAAGGAAAATTTCACAGTGATGGATATTGCTATTGCTAAAGATGGTGCTTATCTCTTAGGTACATCTCATGGTTTGTTACAATATTACTACCCAGCTACCAATAAAGTAAATGGAAAAGTAAAACGAATGAATCTGGAAAAAGTGCCGTTAGACGAGCCGATTCGAGTGCTTTACCAATCAGAAGACAGGATTCTGTGGATTTCTACCACCAGCGGACTTGTTGCTTACAACGGGCAATCTTCTTTACTTTTTAATCAATCCAGTGGTTTGCCCAGCGGCAATCTTGCCAGCAAAGGATTGCTGATTGATTTTGATAATAACCTGTGGGTTGGCACTTCCAAAGGGCTGGCGGTGTTTCAGAATAATCGCACCCAGCAAAGCATTACACCATCGCCTATTTTTACGGCTATTAAATAAATGGCATTGATATGGCGCATTTCAGTGATTGCCACACTTGTTTGGTTGCTATAAGTGATTAACCATTTATAATTGACCATTAACCATTTATAATTGATCATTGACCATCACATAATAAACCGATAGTCAAATAAATTTAGTTATTCGGATGTGCCATTTATTTAGGTCGAACTACTTAATTTTCGTTTAAATAATTTAAAATAATATTAAACGTTGAATAAAATAATAGCCAAGTATTTGATAGATAATCCTACACACTTGTGAAGGCTATTTCATAATATGGAAAGTCTATTGACTATATTAAAATTATTGGCTACTTTTGGAGTTTACATACCTAATTTCCAAACTAAAAACAACAACAGCATGAAACAACCAATCAGAGCGACATTTTTTATGTTCTTTACTGTTTTATCCCTTTCCCTCAGTGCCCAGCAGGCTGAATTCGGACTGGCATCTTTCTATGATGATAGTTTTCAGGGCAGTATGACTGCTTATAATGTAAAATATGATAAAAATGATTTGACCACTGCACATAAAATTTATCCATTTGGCACTTTATTACGGGTCACTCGTTTAGATACTAAAAAATCGGTGGTGGTAAAAGTGACCGACAAAGGTCCGTACATGAAGGGTAGGGTAGTAGACCTATCGAAAAAAGCGGCGCAGCAATTGGGTATTATCGAAAGTGGCTCCGCTGAAGTAAAAGTGGAATTATATCAAAAAGCGTCCAAAGAAGCCAGTGAAACTTCAG
>CAZJXN010000097.1:0-9499 GCA_964549655.1 uncultured Saprospiraceae bacterium | reverse complement strand
CTGCTTTGCGTCCAGTGAATAATACCACACCAACGCCAAAAGCGACCGCCACTAAAACGGCTGCCAAAACCACCCCCAAAGGTGCAGCACCAGCAAAACTTGTAAAGCAGGATTATAAGCAATACGGATTGTATAAAATTCAACTCGAACGCCCGGTGAAAAAAGGATATGGCGTACAAGTGGCTTCGTTGGCAAATTATGAATCGGTGATGAAGCAGATCGCAGATTTGCAAGCCAAATCTTTTACAAATATCTTGGTGAGTGCAGAAAAAGGCACGAATAATAAGCCGGTTTATAAAGTTATTTTAGGACCGCACGATACCGAAGCTGCTGCTACTAATTATAAAAGCAGTTTGAAAAAACGATATAAGATAAATGGATTTATCGTTGATTTAGAAGCGTTAACGTATTGATTAAGGCTGAGGTTAATGTAAGGTAGACTTAACCTCAGCCTCAATCTTAGCCTTATAATATCGTTACACCCCCTGCTTTCTTTTTCAATGGAATACTTTTTTCTCGCACATTGATGACTTCAATCGTGGTGGGGCGGTCGGTAATTTTGACATAACTGCGCTCCCCGGCTTTTCCTTTTACCTCAAAACAAACCTGATAAACGGAAGAGCCATCGGGTACGGTAACGCCTTTCAAAGAATCGTCAATCCAAGCAATGGTGACCATCCCTTCCTGTGTGCGCGTCGTACCAAAGTCATTCACATCAAGGTGCGGCAGGGAGAAATTTTTTAATTCTTTGAATGTAAGGATATTTTTATTCCAAGCGATGGTATATTGCATGGAGAGCAATTTTTCAAAGCCGCTTACTAGCAAGTCTACGCATATTTGGTCGCCACTTTTAGCGGTCACCTCCGGCACGGAAATGCTTAATTCTTGTGAAATGCCTCCTTTTGAGGGCGCAACAGTAGCGTCATCTGGTGTGGATGCGAGCGTAGCTTCTGATTCCATAGCGGCAGCTTTATTCTGCGAGGAAGATTCATTTTTACAACAAACCATTACAAGTGGTAATAACAAAATAAGGATTCGTTTCATGGATGATTATTTTCTGGCAAAGATAAGTTTTTCCTACATTTGGCGCGTGAAAAATGTCTGAACTGTGATTGGTGTGATTTTTTGATTCGCTATATACATCTTACGCTACACTTTCTGCATCTCTGCGGTTAAAAATATTTTATGATGAATGTAAAAAGCGGCCAAGTAGTGGAAGAAACTTTGCGTCTTTGCGTGAGAAAATCAGCGAAATCTGCGAAATCTGCGGGAAAAATACGTTATCTTTATAGTTACTTTGTTATTGTTACACCAACTTTGATTCTGCTATGAGAATAATTTACTTGATGACTGCGGTGGCACTGATAGCCACGCTTACACAAGGTTGCATTTCACAACGGGATTATGCGGAACTGGAAGCCACCAAAAAATATTATGAAACGGAGGCAAAGAACGTAGATTCCTTGCGCTATGTCACCCAGCAATTGAACGAAAAATATCGCCAGAACGAAGGCTTGCTACGCAATACTGTGCAAGAATTAGAACAATCCGCTGCCACCAGCCAGAGCATGAAAGCCAGCTACGACGACCTGTTGATGCGGTATGACAAATTGGTACAACAAACCAGTAGCACGCTAAACACTGCTTCCTACGAAAAAGTGGATTTGCAAAAACAACTCTCCGCCCAGCAAGAGGAACTCGACCGACGGGCGCGTGACTTGGCAGTTGCAGAATATAATGTCAACCAACGGCAAGCTCAAATTAGTGCGCTTGAAGGCAATTACAGCACGGTAGCAGGTGACCTCGCTGCTCGGAATCGCCGCATTATGGAATTAGAAAGTATGGTCACTACCAATCAAGGTACGATCCAAACGCTGCGCACTCGCGTGAATGAGGCGATGAAAGGTTTTACAACGGATGATTTAACAGTAGAGGAAAAAAATGGAAAGCTGTACGTCTCGTTGAGTCAGAATTTGTTATTCCAAAGCGGAAGTGATAATATTGATTGGAAAGGAAAAAAAGCCATTCAGCAACTTGCCGATGTTTTGAATAAAAATGCAGAAATTGAAATTTTGGTAGAAGGACATACGGATACGGATGGCACCGCCGAGCAAAATTGGGACTTGAGTGTAAAACGAGCGACGTCCGTCGTAAAATCCTTAACCGCTTATGGTGTAAATCCTAAACGCGTAACTGCCGCTGGTAGAAGTTTTTATGCACCTATTGCCGAAAATACCACGGCTGCCGGAAAAGCTCAAAATCGTAGAACAGATATTATTCTATCGCCCAAACTGGATCAATTGTATCAAATTATTGAACGCTAATGCCAACCGGTAGAACGGTTTTAAAGATATTGCGAGATTTAAGTGCTAAAGCAAAACCAGATTATATTTTTCACGCAAAGACGCAAAGACGCAAAGCGTTGATTATTAGCGCGCTAAAAACTTTGCATTCTTTGCGTCTTTGCGTGAGAATTTTGCCCTCCTACTTATTCCGAAGAGGACTGTTGCTATTCTCCTTGGCTGTGATTCCAATTTTAATAATAGCCCAGCCGTGCGCAACTGACTTTTTCTTGCAACAAACTCTTTTAGAACAACCGGAACGATCCATTCAATACGCTGCTATTCAACGTTTTACACAGCAATGGATAGCTGAGAATGCCGACCCAATTACATCCAGAACCATCGTTACCATTCCTATCGTTGTCCATGTCGTTTGGAAAAACGCAGCCGAAAATATTTCTGATGCGCAGATTATTTCTCAAATCGAAGTGCTAAATCGAGATTTCCGTGCGTTAAATAAGGAAATTATAAATGTGCCCGCTATCTTCAAACCAACTGTTGCCAACATCGAATTTCAATTTTGCCTCGCGCGGCGTACGCCGGAAGGTGCTGCTACGACTGGCATCACGCGTACTCAAACGAATGTAAATAATGTTGGTACAGAAACTATAACAATTAATAGCGTCTCCAAACGTGCGATTTGCTACACCGAACTCGGCGGACGCGATGCCTGGGATACCAAAAAATACCTCAATATTTGGCTTGGAAAGTTTGAATTTGGACTCGGAGAAGCCAGTTTTCCTAATATGGCAGACTCAGAAGCGGACGGCGTACGCGTGGATCCAACGGCGTTTGGCACGATTGGCACAGCTTCGGATGCGCCTTACAATTTGGGTAGAACGGCTACGCACGAAATCGGTCATTATTTTAATCTTCAACATCCTTGGGGTACGATAGAGCCGAATTGCAATGGCGATGATGGCGTGACCGACACCCCGCGCCAATTCGATGATTTTAGAGGCGAATGTCCGACCCATCCACAACTTTTTTGCGGTACGGCGAGTATGTTTATGAATTTTATGAATTACTCGGACGACGCTTGCTTGTCAATGTTTACCAATGGTCAGAAAATGCGAATGCTGGCGGCACTCAATGGATTTCGGTCGGGCTTGTTGAATTCTTTGGGCTGTGATGCGCCTACAACGGCTACAAAGGAACCTTTGCTCGAATCAACTGTTCAAATAATAGGTAATCCAATCCGCGAGCGACTTCAATTGCATTCGACCGCACCTAACTCGCAAGTATTCAATCTTTTATTAGTAAATGTGCAAGGACAAATTGTAAGCAAAGATGAATGGAATACATTTTCTGATTATAATCAAGATTTGAGGAACTTTCCAATCGGTATTTATTTTCTAATTTTACAAAATGAAAACACCCATTTTTATAAAAAAATCATCTTAACACAGTAAAATTGTTCTTGAATCCAAATCCAATTGCTATGACATTACCCTCCTTCCCCAAAAAACGGTGCGTGCTTGCCGCGCTTTGTTTATTCCTTGTATCCATCGCTCCATTGACGGCGCAAAGTTTGAAAAAAGTGAAATTTGAAAAATTAGATCGTTTTATTGAAATGTCGAAAAGCCCTTGCTACGGCAGATGTCCGGTTTTTCGGTTGACCGTGTATGACAAAGGCATTGTGAGTTATGAAGGCGAACGCAATACGCCTCGTTTAGGACTGTATGCCAAGCGATTAGATAAAGTGACTTATGATAATTTATTAGCTACCTTTCAACAGGTAAATCTCTGGCAATTCAAAGATGTATATCGCGGAGAATACGCTGACGCACCGACGGTTTCTATTTCTTATTACGAAGAAGGCGACAATAAAACCATCATCGGAAAAGACGGAAGACCGACCAAAGTGCTTGAATTAGAAGCATTGCTGGATGATATTGGCAACTCGCAAGGCTGGGAATTGATTCGTGCTGCCGAATCCGGCTTGCCCGACAATATTATTTCCGACGAGCTAATTGTACAATTGCATAACGGAAAAGGCGGTAGAGAGTGGGCGCGCAAATACCGCAAACAGGAAATGGAAATGGTAGAAAGCATTGCGCCTGATACTAATTACTGGCTATTTCGATATAATCCCGAAGTCGTTCCACCCGAACAAATGCTCGCTCGG
This sequence comes from uncultured Saprospiraceae bacterium, assembly GCA_964549655.1. Taxonomy (GTDB): domain Bacteria; phylum Bacteroidota; class Bacteroidia; order Chitinophagales; family Saprospiraceae; genus JADJNW01. Next base: position 5,029 of record CAZJXN010000097.1, on the reverse strand, counting down.
GTACGCGGTGATTCGGAAGTAATCGGCGCAGAATTCAATAAAAAATTGGAAAGAAGAGTTAATAATTAGTGTTTTTTGAGATGCCAGATTGGAAGATGCCAGACCACGAAATAAGCGACCAAAACACTATAAAAAGTCAAAATGTAAAAGTCAAAATGTAAAAGTGGAGAGCGGGAAAAATACTTTAACACAATGGAAATCACCAATCCGTAAATGCTTTATTAAAAATATCTTCCATTAATTGGTTGGTAATTGAGCGGATCGCCGTCTCCTGAATGCTGGAAAGGTCGGTGGTGCTTGAGTAATCATAGAAAAAGGAGAAATTACTTTTCCAGTTTTTTTCAGGCGTTTTATTATTGATGTAATCAATGGCGACGATAATCGTAAGGCGATTAATGGCAGTGACTTCGCCGGGCTGGGGTGCTTCTGCCGTCACCCGAAAATCTACCAGACTTCCACGAAACTCAATATCCGGCTCGGTATCTGAAAATACGAGGCGCGATTCGGTCCGAATTTTCTCTTTTAGGTTTTCGGTCAGCGTTTGCGGCAGGATAGGAGGGGCGTTGTCAGCATTGTTGCGGAGTTGCTCTACGTAGTAAGTATTGACATCATCTCCTATGCTAATACCACTTAAAGTGTAACAAGAAAACTCTATTGTTATAAAAAAAAGTGATAACAATATAAAAATTATATTTTTATTCATCGTTTAACTACTATTTACAAAAACACTTTAACACATTATTTTACTGCAAATCATATTCCTTTATTTTCCGATACAACGTCCGTTCTGAAATACCCAAATCCTGTGCGGCTTCCTTACGTTTGCCCGTATGTTTGCGTAATGCCTTGCGAATCAATTCTTTCTCATTTTCATCCAAGCGTAAGTTTTCGTCTACCACTTCCATATTTTCATAATCAGACGTGCCATTTTCGAGTAAAATAGGTCGGTCGTCATCAAAATCATCTTCTGAAATATCTGGCATCATTTCCCGCATGGGGCGGCTAAACTCGTTGCTTGGCGCAGTTTGTACCGATAAATTTGGAATTTGTAAAGCCCGTAGCGATTGTGCATCCGTCACGTGTAGATCATTATTTCGAATCAATTCGGACACTAAAGTTTTGACTGAATTGAGGTCGGCTTTCATATCAAACAACAACTTATATAATATTTCTCGTTCGTGAAAAGAGCTGTTACCATTGCTATCCGCGCCATTCGTAGTTGGAATCATGGGCAGATTTCGATTGGTAATATTTGGAATGATCCGCATGAGTTGTTCGGCAGAAATCGAGCGGTCTTCGGCAAGTACGGATAGTTGCTCGGCTACATTTCTCAACTCGCGGATATTGCCGGGGAAGTTATAATTTTCTAATAAAACGCGCGCGCGGTCGTCCAATTGAATGGGCGGTGTCCGATATTTATCTGCAAAATCCACTGCAAATTTTCGGAACAATCTATAAATATCCTCGCGGCGTTCGCGCAAAGCAGGCACATGAATCGGCACGGTATTCAACCGGTAATATAAATCCTCTCGAAATTTTCCTTTTTTCACGCGCTCTTCCAAATCCACATTGGTAGCAGCGGTAATGCGCACATCCGTTCGCAGGGCTTTGGAAGAACCGACTCGAATATACTCGCCCGTTTCCAGCACCCGCAACAGAAAAGCCTGCGTATCCATTGGCATTTCGCCAATTTCATCCAAGAAAATCGTGCCGCCATCGTACGTTTCAAAATAGCCTTTCCGCTCGCCCGTCGCGCCGGTGAACGCCCCTTTTTCGTGTCCAAATAACTCGGAATTAATCGTGCCTTCGGGAATCGCGCCGCAATTGATTGCAATAAAATTATTATGTTTGCGAGCGCTCAATGCGTGAATCACTTTTGAAAAAGCCTCTTTTCCCACGCCGCTCTCACCCGTGATAAGCACCGATAAATCCGTATTTGCGACCCGAACCGCTGTGCTCAACGCTCTGTCCAATGACTCCGATTGCCCAATGATGCCGAAACGTTGTTTTATGGATTGTATGTTGTCCATTTTTATATCTTGGATGCCGGATTTGGACCCCAATAACTATCGGGAGATGCCGGACTTTAAGTTGGATTTTAATAATCAATACTGCTAATGTGCAATCAATTGAGTATTATTCATTTCCAAAAATGAATAAATAGAAAGTTTTAATTCGATTTCTGCCCAATTTTTATCAAATAAATAAAGTAAATCCTTATTTGTAATATTTCCGGTAGAAATTAAAAAAAGGTTTTTAGGCTCTTTTTTAAGAATATAACCTTCCCAAAAATCATTATCTTTTGTGATTACAATTCTATCTTGCTCTTTGGCAATCCGCCTGATTTCACTATCAGTTGTACGGTCTTTATCTGGTAAGTCATCCGTGTGAATTGCGTCAAACCCTTTGTCACGTATGAATTTTGCGAGTTTAAATGGTAACTGCGCGTCTACTATAAACTTCATGCTACCAGTTTATAAACACTTTTTACATCTACTAATTTTGATGCAAAAGCTAAACAAGCATAAATATCTTCTATTTCCAGAGAAGGATAATCTTCCAATATTTCTACTGTGGTCATGCCTGCTGACAGTAAATCCAATATCATGGTTACTGGGTAACGCATATCTCGGATGCATGGCTTCCCATGACAAATATCAGCATTGACGGTAATTCTTGATAGTAAGTGCTCGGGTTGTAATACCATCCTAATCGAATTTTACAAAAATATAATTGCTTTAAATAATTAAACCAAACAAGTTTGGTTATTACACAATCTCTCCCAGTAGCGTTGCGCTTGTTGCATCCGTCACGCGCACGTGTACGTAATCGCCGGGCTTCAAACCGTTCATTTTCAAAAAAACAATCATTTTATTTTGGGAGTTGCGCCCTTTGAATTCTTGTTCAGACCGCTTGGAATTCCCTTCTATCAGCACCTTAAATGTTTTGCCAATATCAGCAATATTATGGTAATGTGATATCTGACGCTGGATGCGAATAACTTCGTCCAGTCGTCGTTTTTTAATTACTTCTGGCACGTCATCTGTAAATTTCTTCGCCGCCAGCGTACCCGGGCGCTCGGAATAAGCAAACATATACGACATCGTGTACTGCGCAAATTGAATCATACTCAACGTATCTTGGTGTTCTTCCTCCGTTTCGCCACAAAATCCGGTAATAATGTCAGACGAAATGGCACAATCAGGAATGATTTTATAAATGGATTGTACCCGCTCTTGATACCACTCGCGGTCATAAGTTCGGTTCATTCGTTCCAACACATTGCTATTGCCACTTTGCACTGGTAAATGAATGTAATTGCAAATATTTTCATACTTCGCTATGGTGTATAAAACTTCATCTGTAATATCTTTTGGGTGCGAGGTAGAAAAGCGAATCCGCAAATCAGGATGTATCAATGCTACTTTTTCCAACAGTTCAGCAAAATACACAACCTGTTGATTTTCAGGATTTTCCCATTTATAAGAATCTACATTTTGACCTAACAACGTCACTTCTCGATAACCTCGTTCGTACAATTCCGTCGCTTCGGCAATAATACTAAACGCATCTCGGCTTCGCTCGCGCCCACGAGTGAACGGCACCACGCAAAACGAACACATATTGTCACAGCCGCGCATGATGGAAATAAACGCCGACACACCATTACTATCCAAGCGCAGCGGGCTGATATCTGCATACGTCTCTTCCCGTGACAAAAATACATTCACCCCTTTTTCTCCATCTTCTGCACTGGCTACCAGATTTGGCAAATCGCGATACGCATCAGGTCCAACCACTAAATCCACTAACTTTTCCTCCTCCAGAAATTTCTTTTTCAAACGCTCTGCCATGCAGCCGAGCACGCCTACCATCGTTCCGGGACGTTGTAGCTTTATTTTATCAAAAATCCGCAAGCGTTTACGAACGGTTTCTTCCGCTTTTTCTCGAATGGAGCAAGTATTGATGAGAATTAAATCTGCTTCTTCCATATTTCGGGTGGAACGATAGCCAATCTCGCCTAAAATAGACGCAACAATCTCACTATCGCTGAAATTCATCTGACAGCCATAACTCTCGATATAGAATTGCTTTCCACTCGACAAACCGCTCACTGGCAGCGTCTTAAAAAAAACTTCGCCTTGCTTGTCTTCCGCTATTTCTTTTTTGATTCCAACTAAGGTTGGATTGTCATCGTACAACATTTTCGACTTGGTTTGCTATCAATAGAAATGACGCTTTTGCAAAATTAGTTTGCAAAGATATGGATTTTTAAATCAAAGACTGCCAAATTGTCATTTTGAAAGAAGAAATTATTCCAAGCGGGAAATGCAAAAAGCGCGTAATTTTGCATCTATAAACTAAAAAATCCCGATTTATGAAAATGCTTTTGCTGCTTACGATTTCGGTTTTACTTGGAATGTGTTCCAATCAGGTTTCCAATCCTGAAAGTAGCAGTGCATCTCCAGATGGTGATATGAATGTCAAAGAAATTTCACTGGCAGAGCCGTCACCTCTTGACCCAAACACACCTCCACCTCCACCGCCGCCAAAAGCAAACACGCGTGTTGAACAAAAATTGATTCGCACAGCCGATATGAGTATAGAAGTAGACGATTATAATGATACAAGAAAAGAATTAAATACTATTTTTAGAAAATTCAGTGCGCAACTATCACAAGAACGCGAACAAAGTCTGGATTATCGTATTGAAAATCAGTTGGTTATTCGAGTGAAACCAGTATTGTTAGATAGTTTAATAGAAGCAATTGGACTCATAGCATCAGATATTGACCACAAAAATATTACTTCTGAAGATGTAACGCGGCAGTATGTAGATTTAGAATCAAGATTGGCATCTAAGCGGGCAGTTATTGCACAGTATCAAGAACTACTGAAAAGCGCGAAGAAAATTTCAGATATTTTGGATATCAATGAAAAACTGAATGCCGTTATTGAAGAAATAGAATCGGTAGAAGCACAATTGCGAACGCTGCGCGACCAAGTACAACTCAGCACTTTGACTTTA
>CAZJXN010000096.1:0-20755 GCA_964549655.1 uncultured Saprospiraceae bacterium | reverse complement strand
GAATGGGCGTTTGTTGAAGTCAATAGACATAACCTTTTGGTTTCTCATTTAATTTATAAATCGCAAAGACCGTTTTATTCATGCGCTTTTCCATAGCTGAAAGATACGGGTTTTTTGAAAAAGTGGCAAATTTTATAAAATTTAGGCATAAAAAAAGGTGCTTAGACCGCACTAAATTACTTTTACATTTTACATTTATCGTTTTACATTTTGACTTTCCTTAGCTTTGCCCAAATTTTGAAATTCATGCGGCTTTTATCTCTTTTATTCTTCCTTTTTATTTTGAATTCGCTCTCGGCGCAGCAGACTTTGTTGCAATCGGGTCCGATGGTGGGTTATTCAGAAATGCGCGAAGCATTGCTTTGGGTTCAAACCAAAACTTCGGCGAAAGTACAATTTGCCTACTGGGAACAGGGCAATCCAAGTGAAATTCATCTAACCGATGCCAAAATCACCAGTAAAAACAATGCCTTCACCGCCAAACTCATCGCTGACCAAGTGCAGCCTGGCAAGCGATATGAGTATGAAGTACGCATCAATGATGAGCCATTGAAATTCCCTTATCCAACTACGTTTCAAACCCAATCGCTGTGGCAGTGGCGCACGGACGCGCCCGATTTTACGATGGCACTGGGTAGCTGTACGTATGTGAATGAAACGCCCTACGACCGTCCCGGCACACCGTACGGCGGTGAGTGTCAAATCTTTAACGCGATTCATCAGCAGCGACCCGATGCAATGCTTTGGTTGGGCGACAACACTTACCTGCGCGAGGTGGATTGGTTCACACGCACGGGCATTCTCGCACGTTATACACACACGCGCTCGCTGCCGGAAATGCAGCCATTGCTGGCCTCTGCGCACAATTTTGCCATTTGGGACGACCACGATTTTGGTCCTGATAATTCGGATGCGAGTTTCGTGCAAAAGGAATTGACGTTAGAAGCCTTTCAACTATTTTGGGGCAATCTGACGTATGGAATCAATGGCAAACCCAGCGTTACCAGTGCTTTTCAATACAGTGATATTGATTTTTTTCTGTTGGACAATCGCTCTTTTCGTAATCCTGACCTGCGGCTCACGGGCGAGCGAAGTTTGTTGGGCAAAGAACAACTGGAATGGCTCGTGGATGGTTTAGTCAATAGCAAAGCGCCGTTTAAAATGGTAGTCGTTGGCAATCAAGTGTTAAATAATTCTAAAACGGTGAAGGAAAGTTATTACAAATTATACACGGAAGAACGCACTTATTTACTCAAACGCTTGGAAGAAGAGAATATCAAGAATGTAATCTTTTTAACGGGCGACCGCCATTTTACAGAATTGTCACAATATAAAAATGCGAAAGGAAATATGATTTACGATTGGACGGTGTCGCCGTTGACATCGGGCGTTTTGAAACAAGTGGAAATGGATAATACTTTGCGCGTGGAAGGGACATTATTGCAAGAACGTAATTTTGGAATATTAGAATTTAAAGGACCAAAAACCGCGCGAACGCTGACGATGCGGGTGTTGGATGTAAATGGAAAGGAAAAGTGGAATCGAAATATTGTATCAAAACCATAGGTTTTTTTAAACCACAGAGTTTACATAGTCTCACAGAGAAAAAATCACTCTGTGCAACTTTGTGTCCTCTGTGGTTAAAAAGTGTAATACGGACTGTAAAAAGCAAAAAAATGTTTCTATGTATTTAAAAAAAATCCTACAAATTCTGCCTCTCTTAGTAATACTAGCTTGTAATAATACCAAAAAACCGACGGATACAAAAACAATCCCCATGCCCGCACCAACCGAGAAAACCAAAGTGCAACTTCTTGTTGACCAAGCCATTGCAAAGCACGGCGGCAAATTATACGAGAATGCGATTGTAAAATTTACCTTTCGCGACCGACAATACAAAGCCACGCGACGCGGCGCTTCTTTTGAATACGAGCGTTCATGGGCGGATTCCACCGGACAACAAATGCGAGATATACTCAACAACGGCGGTTTGTACCGCGAAATCAATGGCAAACGCGTGGAGCTCAGCGCGGAAGACCAAGCGAAGTACACCAGTTCTGTAAACTCTGTGATTTATTTTGCGCTGTTACCTTCTTCTTTGAATGATGCAGCCGTTATTAAAGAATATCTCGGCGAAGTAAATATCAAATCGAAACCGTATCATAAAATCAAAGTCACATTTCAGCAAGACGGCGGTGGCGAAGATTTTGACGATGAATACGTTTATTGGCTGCACCGCGATAGCCTCACGATGGATTATTTAGCCTATAATTTTCAAGAAGATGGTGGCGGCGCGCGATTCCGCGAGGCTTATAATATTCGATATGAAAATGGCATTCGCTTTGCGGATTATATCAATTACCAGCCAAAAGATACGGCGAATCTGAAAGTGGAAACCTTCGATGGGGCTTTTGAATCCGGCGGTTTGAAAGAATTATCGAAGATTGAAACGGAGAATGTAGAAGTTATTATTTTAAAGGAGTGAATGAAATTGTGTTAATGTGTTTGTGTGTTCATGTGTTCACGCGGCGCTTACACGAACACATGAACACATGAAAACTCGAACACAAAAAATATTAATCATCCGCTTCTCCTCCATCGGCGACATCGTACTCACTACGCCCGTCATTCGCCGCTTGCGACTTCAACTCGGCGCGGAGGTGCATTTTTTGACCAAACAATCTTTCCAACCAGTGCTTGTCGCTAATCCATATTTACATAAAATTTACACCATTCAAAAAAAAGTAAATGAAGTGCTACCCGCTTTAAAAAAGGAAAAATATGATGTGATTATTGATTTGCATAATAATTTGCGGAGCTGGCAAGTAAAATTAAACTTGGGAGTAAAGAATTATACGTTCGATAAGCTCAATTTTGAAAAATGGCTGATGGTTAATTTCAAAATAAATCGCTTACCAAATATTCATATCGTAGATCGTTATTTAGCAACGGTAAAATCTTTAGGCATAATAAATGACGGAAAAGGCTTAGACTACTTCATTCCCGAAAATGACGAATTAATAATGAATAATGAAACGCTTAGGTCGCTTTCCATCACCCCATCACCCCATCACCCTATCACCCTATCACCCTTTATCACATTTGTCATCGGCGCAGCCCACGCCACCAAGCGCCTTCCCACTGAAAAAATCATTTCTATTTGTAATAAAATCCAAGTGCCTATTATATTACTTGGCGGACCAGAAGATGCGGAGCGCGGGGAAGTTATTGCAAAAGCAGCCGGAAATCATGTAATAAACGCCTGTGGCAAATTAACATTGAATCAATCCGCTTCGGTTGTGCAGCAGGCGTGGAAAGTTATTACCCATGATACGGGAATGATGCACATTGCAGCCGCATTTAATAAAGATATGATATCGGTGTGGGGTAATACGATACCAGAGTTTGGGATGTATCCGTATTACTCAGCAGGCGAAAATCGAAATATTACGCTGGAAGTGAAGGGGTTAGCGTGCCGTCCGTGTTCCAAAATTGGGTATGAAAAGTGTCCACAGGGGCATTTTAAGTGTATGAAAGATATTGGTGAGAATGAGTTTGGAGGTTTCACTTCTACTTTAGATGATTAATGTTTTCATGCATATATTAAGGCATTTACTTTTTCTGTTGCCGGTTCTAATCCAAAGATAGTTAAATAATCCAATTTTATTAACACATTTAAAAAGAACGCAATTGGCAATTCAAAACCTTTCACGTTCATTAAGCCGATTTTTGCTACTGTTTCTGCTATTTCCGTAAAATATTCATCTTGATAATCGCTTTCAATCATCGCATCTTCTGCCCATACCGCCAAATCATTTGCTGCAATACGACGATTTAAGTATTCTAATATTTTTCCTGCTAAAAGTTCTTTCGTGATTTTCATAAATTATATAAAATTATACATTAACGCTGCTATAAAAATAATAAATAATAGCATTAAAATGATGTGCCCTTTGTCAACTGGAAACTTCTCATGAATCTCCCGTAAATTTCCAATATTATCGAAAATTTTTTTGAATAAATGAAATCGTTTGTTCGTCACCATCCACTATTTTTTCGTATCGCGCTTTCTTTCCACTTGTATCGCCTGCGTCAATTTCCTTCCAATACAAGCGTTTACCGTCTTCAAGTTCCGACCAGTTTGGATATTCTTTTTCGTTTTGCTGTCATTTTTTATCTGACATATTTACAACCTTAATTACAATTTCTATGCAGTTCTTTGTATTGTCATAATCAAAAAATTGATTCAAAAATACTATAGAATAAAACAAAAAAAGTACGAAAAAATTCATTTTCTACCCAAAATACCCCACGCCCCGCGCCATCAGCGTCGCCAGTAATGGAACGAGTAGTAACAAGACCAATTGAATACGAATCAACATTTTGATACGTTTTGGAATATCTACCAATTCCTCCGGGTTGCTACCTTTGCGATTTTTGATAAAGAAAATGGTTGGATAAACGGATAACGCTGCCATGATGACCACCAGTGTAACTTTGGTATGAAAAACAAAATTTTTAGTGTAAACCTCAGCGGGTTTGCCCACACCTCCGAACCACAAGGTCAATCCTGCTCCAATTGCCAATAATGCGCCGATGCCATAAATCGCATCAATAATAGACATCCGTTGGATTTCGGCACGCGTCATTTGTTTTTTTAATAGCAAATGCTCTACCGTAAGCAAACCACCAATGGCAAAAATGCCAATAAAATGAGCGTAACGAGTAAGGCTTTCAGCAATCATAATTAAAGTACGATTTACGAGGTACGAAATACGATTTTTTAACAGCTCGAAAATAAAAAATCTTTTCCTTCCAAAACAAATTTTTACAAATTCCGTATCATCAATCACCGATCACCCTTTTGTCGGCTATCCGAGTATTTTTGGCTTGTGCAAACCCACTTTAACAACTAACTTGTCGCGGTTTATGCGAATGTTGCAGGAAAACCTTTATCTTTCGCACCATCCCCCAAATCAGGCTATCGGTGAGCTTTGGTCATTCTTGGAAAACAATTTTTTTTAAAAAACCAACAGCATGAAATTGAAATTTTTACTTCTAACATTCACAATTTTTATTACACTTGGTACCCTAACGGCACAAGACATTCATTACACCTTGTACAATATGTCGCCGCTCACGCTCAATCCGGCACTCACGGGCGCGTATGAAGGTACGGCACGCGCAGGAGGCATTTATCGAGACCAGTGGAGGGGTTTGCTTGGCAAAAGTCTTTATGCGACTCCTTCTTTTTATGTGGACGCGCCGATTATCAGAGGTTTTCGAAAAAAAGACTGGGTGGGCGTAGGTTTTGTCACTTATAACGATTTGGCGGGGTCTGCTAGGTTGCTAAACACCAATCAATCGCTGTCCGCTTCTTACCATTTTGCATTGAATAACGAAGGCAGTACCATGCTTACGCTTGGTTTGCAAGGCGGCTCTACAAAACGTAAGTTATTAAATAATGATTTTATATTTGGAGACTCCTTACAAGCAGGATTAAATGGACAAACAACTGCGAGCAAGGACGGCAATATATCTTTAGAAACCGACCCTAAAAGCGTACTCGATTTTGGTGCCGGACTCATGCTGCGTACCGAGATGGATGCCGTTTCTACACTTGAAGTAGGGCTTTCTTTTCAACATATCAATCAGCCAAAATACGGTTTTGGAATCAAGCAGGGGCAAGGAGGGGTAGACACAACAAATGCTAAAGAGTCGGATGCCAAACGCCCCATGCGAACGACCTTACACAGCAAATACCAAAGAAACCTGACCGAGCAATTTAGCATCGCACCGACCTTTTTATTCCAAGCGGCTGGCGGCGCTACCGAAATCGTATTGCAAGGGTGGGGCGGCTACCAACTCAACGAAGATTATAAATTAAATGGCGGCTTGGGCTATCGCTTTGGAGACGCCGCGCAGCTATTGTTTGGACTGGATTTTAAAGAAAGCTTTCGACTTGCCGCCAGTTATGACATCACTTTGTCTGCTTTGAATGAGTCGAGTTATTCCGGCGGTAGTTTTGAAGTAGCAGCTTGGTACATCTTCAAAATTTATAAAAAACCGAATGTGAAACCGGCGCTGCTGTGTCCGCAGTTTTGAAAAAGGGTGAAAGGGTTGATGGGTTTATAGGGTGATAAAAATAACACTTTTTTGCGTTTTTAACAAAATTTTAAAAAATCAATAAATAGTTTAGACGTTAGAATCCCAGCTATTAGATACTAAACTTTAGACAAGCACAAAACAATCTAAAATCTATCGTCTAAGGTCTAACGTCTCCAAATAGAAGACTATGAAAAAAATTAGCACACTCCTTATATTTTTGGGATGCAGCATGAGCGTGGTGCTGGCGCAGCCCATTCGCAAGGCGGCGTACGACGTGCTCCTACAGGTAGCCGACGAGCAGTATCAGCGCAAAGATTATTACAACGCCATCCAAAAATACGAGGAAGCATTTGAAGATAAGGAAGACCGCACGTTGCTGCCCCGATTAGCGGATTTGTATTATCTCGCGCGCGACTACACGAAAGCCGAGCGTACGTACACGCGGGTTTTGCGCAATGATAAAACCAATGAATTTGGCGAGAAGCGCTTTTTCTATGGCAGAGCATTGAAAATGAATGGCAAGTATGAAGAGTCGGTCAAGGAATTTCAACAGTTTATTGGCTTGACCAAAAATGATTCTTTAAAAACGCTGGCACAAATTGAAGTGGCAGGTGCAGAAATGGCAATGAACACGCCGCCGCCGACCAAAGGTGTGGCAATGGAGAATGCCGGTAAGGATTTGAATACCACTTTTTCCGAGTATTCGCCTGCGTTTTCGCGGAGTGGGGATTTGTATTTTGCGAGTTTTGATACGAAGGATGTAATAATAATGGAAGATTCTTCCAAAGATGAATATTTCGCTAAAATTTATAAAGCTTCTAAAAAGAAAGATAAAGGTTATGAAAAGCCGACGGTGTTGGATACAAAAGTCAACCGCCCGGATTATCACAATGTAAATATTAACTTTTCGCCAGATGGCAATCGGATGTTTTTTACGCGGGCGCGTTTGGAAGGTAATGTTATAAATGAAGGTGCAATTTATTACAGTGTAGGTGGCGACGGTGCTTGGGGTGCTGCGAATGAAGTGAAAAGTGTAAATGGCGATTATATTGCAAAAGACCCGGCGGTTGGTGAGTTATTTGGTAAAGAAGTCTTGTTTTTCGCTGCGAATATGCCTGGTGGGAAAGGTGGATTTGACTTGTATTATGCGCCAATTGTAAGCGAAGGTACGTATGGAATTCCAGTGAGTCTGGGTGCAGTCATCAATACGATTGGTGACGAAGAAACGCCGTTTTATTCTAATGGCACTCTATATTTTGCTACGAATGGGCATCCAGGTTTCGGTGGACTTGACTTGTTTTTTACACTTTGGAATGGCACAGAATGGAGCGCTCCTGCAAATATGGGAAATGCTTATAATACGAGTTTGGACGACCATTCCTTGGCATTGGATGTGGAAGGTTATAAAGGTGTACTCACTTCCAACCGCGAAGGTGGTCGCTCGGTCATGAGCAAAACTTGTTGTGATGATATGTATACGTTTACGATTCCGAGAATGCTTTTGGATATTCGAGTGACTACGTTTGACGATGCTCGAAAGGGACTTCCCGGCGTGACGGTGCAGATCATGGAAATGAAAAATAATAAAGTTGGAAAGACTAATTCTCAAACAAATGCCAAAGGAAATATTTTTGGGTTTGAGTTAGATTTTGAAAATTTTTATCAAATTATCGGTACGAAAGATGGCTACTTTCCAGATACAGTCACCGTTACCACAACGGGCGTTAAAGAATCCAAAACTTATAATGAAAAATTATATTTGAAAGGAATGCCCAAGCCACCGGCAGAGCCAGAGTACGATACGATTGCCATCGAACAAGCCATTGTATTGGAAAATATTCTGTATGATTTGAATGAAGACCGTATCAAGACCGAAGCGGAGCCGGATTTGGAAGTCGTGTACGAATTGATGACGGAATATCCTGATATGGTCGTGGAATTGAGTTCGCATACCGATAATCGTGCAAGTGATGCGTACAACAACGATTTATCGCAACGGCGGGCAGAATCGGCGCGGCGCTGGCTCGTGCGCAAAGGCATTACGCGGGAACGGATTGAGGTGAAAGGCTACGGTGAAACCGCTCCAAAAGCCGTGACTGCTAAACAAGCAACTTTGAATCCATTCCTGAAAGAAGGCGATAAATTAACACCAGAATATATTGAAGCACTCGCAAGTGAGGCAGAAAAAGAAGCGGCACACGCTATCAACCGCCGCACAGAGTTTAAAATTCTAAAAGGACCGACCAGCATCGTTATCAAAAGTACGCGTTTGCGAAAGCAGACTACGACCAAACCTGCACCAAATAAAAATGCACTCATTAAAGCAGATTCCTTGAAAATCAGCGAGTTATCTTCTTTGCATGGCAAAAAAGACCTGAAAGGAATGCCCATCATGGATTTCAAAGAACGGACGACAGATTTAGGAAAAGTGAAAAAAGGCGAAAAGCGTTCGTACACCTATGAATTCACGAACAAGGGCGATGTGCCATTGAAAATTGAGTTGGTTTCTGCTTGCGAATGTACGACGACCGAATGGACGCGCGGCGACATCAAGCCCGGCGAGAAAGGCAAAATTGACATTATTTTTGATAGTGAATCAAAAGATGCCGCCGAAACCATCGAGTTGGAAATATTCTTGGAGCAAAAAGAAAAAGATACGGGCTACCCGATTATCGAGCGATTGCAGTATAAATTTGATATTGTAAAGTAATTATTCACCATTAAGCTCACTTAGCTTTTTTTTAACCACAAAGTTCACAAAGTTTGCACAAAGAACACAAAGTAAAATGCTTAGTGTTCTTAGTGAAAAATCTTAGTGACCTTTGTGGTTAAAATCTTAGCTGTGAGAAAAACTTGGTGTTCTTAGTGTTGAAAAAATTCCAATCAATGTTATACCGGCTTTGGCAAAAAAAGCGCGTTAAAGTCGGACTCATTCTATTGATTCTCTTCCTTTTCTATTTGTTTTCTCTGCCCAATCCTTTATTCAAAGACCCAACGTGCATGGTGCTCGAAGACCGACACGGCGACCTACTCGGTGCGCGCATCGCTGCCGACGGACAATGGCGTTTCCCGCAACAAGATACGATTCCCGAAAAATTTGCGAAAGCACTCATCGAATTTGAAGACCGCCGTTTTTATTATCATCCCGGATTCGACCCGACCGCATTGGCACGAGCGTTCGCTCAAAATCTTCGCAATAGTCGAATTGTGAGTGGCGGGAGTACGATTACGATGCAAGTCATTCGCTTGGCGCGAAAAGATAAACCACGTAATTTGTATCAAAAACTCGTCGAAATTATTTTGGCAACGCGATTAGAATTGACCCGCAGCAAACGAGCAATTTTAGCATTGTACGCTTCTTACGCGCCTTTCGGTGGAAATGTAGTTGGTTTGGATGCTGCGTCTTGGCGCTATTTTGGAAAGCAACCGAAATTATTGTCATGGGCAGAAGCGGCGACGTTGGCGGTTTTGCCGAATAGTCCGGCACTCATTCATCCGGGTAGGAATCGGGCGGCATTGCTGGAAAAGCGCAATCGGCTGTTGGATAAGTTATTAGAAAAAAAAGTGATTGATACGCTGACTTCGCAGTTGGCAAAAGAAGAACCCTTGCCAGATGAGCCACATCCCTTGCCGAGATTAGCGCCGCATTTATTGGATAGAGCTTTTTTAGAATATGTGCAAACCGGAAAATTTGAGCGGTCGCGTCTGCGCACTACGGTGGATTTATCCTTGCAAAATCAAGTGGCAAATATTTTACAACGGCATCAGCAATTATTGAGTTATAACGAAATTCGCAACATCGCCGCCATCGTGCTGGACGTGGAAACGGGCGAGGTGCTGGCGTACGCGGGCAATGTGTTGGGCGCAGGCGAAGCGCATAACGAGCAGGTGGACGTGATAAAAGCGCCGCGCAGTACGGGCAGTATTTTGAAACCGCTTTTGTTTGCAATGGCTTTGCAAGAAGGCGAGATTCTACCAAACAGTTTATTATCAGATGTCCCAACGCAGTTGAGCGGCTATCGCCCTGAGAATTTTCATCACAAATTTGATGGCGTGATTTCGGCGCGGAAAGCACTGATTCGCTCGCTGAATGTGCCATTTATAAATTTATTACAACAGTATGGTCTGGAAAAATTCCATTTTCAACTCCAACAATTAGGATTTAAAACCATCAATAAACCAGCGTCGCATTACGGTTTGCCGCTTATTTTAGGCGGTGCGGAGAGTACGTTGTGGGACATCACGAGTGCTTATGCAGGCATGGCGCGGACGCTGAATCATTTTTATAAACACAAAGACCAATACAATCCGAATGATTTTCATCCACCGACTTATTTATATTCGACAAATTCTGATATTAAAATAAATTGGCAACCAAATGCGCCTCGATTGAGCGCTTCCGCTATTTGGTTCACCTTGAATGCGATGCAAGCGCTCGAACGACCCGATGCGGAAGGCAATTGGCAACAGTTTGAATCCAGTCGGCGCATTGCTTGGAAAACCGGCACCAGTGTTGGCTTTCGGGATGCGTGGGCAGTAGGTGTGGATGGTCGGTATGCGGTCGGAATTTGGGCAGGAAACGCAGACGGCGAGGGGCGACCCGGCTTGTTAGGCGTGATGACAGCGGCTCCGGCGTTGTTTGATATTTTTAATCGCTTGCCGCAAGGTGCGTGGTTTGAAGCACCGTATTCTGAAATGACAAAGGTTCCAGTTTGCAAACAAAGTGGTTATCGCGCCACCGAGCTTTGTGCGGCAGATACGGTTTGGATTCCAAAAAGTGGGTTGAACGTGCAGGCTTGTCCTTATCATCAGTTGGTGCATTTGGATAAAAGTCGGCGTTGGCAAGTGAGTGCGGATTGTGAATCGGTGGAAAATATCGTAAATGTGCCTTGGTTTATTTTGCCGCCAGTGGAGGAGCATTATTACAAAGCGAAAAACTCGATGTATCGTCCGTTGCTGCCGATGCGACCCGATTGTGAAAGTGCTTCCGAAAGTAGAGCGGTCATGCAATTGATTTATCCAAAGCAGCCGACGCAGATTTATGTGCCAGTGGATTTGAATGGAAAATTATCGAGAACGGTTTTCACGGTGGCGCACCGAAGCGCTGAAACCGTTATTTATTGGCATATTGATGGCGAGTATTTGGGCAGTACGCAGACGTTTCATACGATGGAGTTGAACCCGTCGGAGGGGAAGCACAAGCTCACTTTGGTGGATGAAAAGGGCAATCGGTTGGAGCAAGGGTTTGAGATTATAAAGAAGTGATGAGGGGCACTGGATACAATATAGCGCCAGCGTGTATCTTTTGCTGTCAGTTTTGTGAAAGACAAACAAACTCGCCATGATATTTTGCAAGCGCTGCGCCAGCCTGGTAAATTGGTACAAGGTATTATTCAAGAACAAGTAAGGCTCATTACCTTAGACCCCAGTAAAGGGGTGGAAGTGATGACACATGATGTGTCTTACGCTGGAGTTAATGTTGTCATAGCTGTCCTTTCAGCAGGTGGTTTATTAAAACAAATTATAGATGGGCTATCACCGGATGGTAAAGATGCCGCTGAAGAAATCAGAAACACTTACCCGATCCCTCGAAAATCAGTCCTGACTTTGAGGGTAAGTTTGCTAATATGCCTCCTAATTTGCAAGATGAATTCATTGTCTTCATGGGGAAATTTAGCAAAGAGCAGCTCGAAAAAATTACTCAAAACCCCGTACTAGTAGATGTGTGGGCGCAATTTAAAGGCGACTTCACACCGGATGAACTGGCAAATATCTTCAAAAAACTGCCGGAGGATGGGGATTTTTATAAGAAGTTTGAGGAAACGTTTAAAAATGGAGACAATCTCAATGACAGTGCAAGGGATTTTTTGAGGGATATTCGGGATGGTGGGGATGATTTGTTGAAGGTATTTACTGATGACCCAAATAAAATTAGTGACTGGAACATTTTGAAAGATAAGCCTTATAGGAATATCCCTAAATATATAGATTATGTAAATAACTTAAAAACACCTAAATTAGGAAATGCAGTTGTTCCACCCCGTTTAAATGATTACGCTGAAAGATTTAAAATTCAGTTCCAAGAAATAAGAGAGCAAGTTTTTCAAGTTCATCATGCTATTCCACAATATATTTGGCGAAATCGTCCAGATATACTATCAGAATCTGAATTACATTCAATAGAGAATTTACGGGGAATTCCGAAAGATAATCCAGGATTTCATCAAGTCATAACAAACAGGTGGACTCAATTTTATACAGATTTTCCAAATTTTACAAAGGAACAAGTTCTGAACTTTGCAAAAGCAATTGATGATGAATTTGGAAAATTGTTTGTGCCACCAGTAAGATAATTTATGAAAAAGTACTACTACTTACATATTTGGACGGGAGGAGAGATAGACAGTAACAGCATTATTGCTGACAGGTCAACTCATCCCTACATTTTAACAAAAGTTGGATTAGAAATTGATGAATGGCCAGCGGACGATTTATTTGCAGCTTGGCCTGAATACTTTGCTTCTGAACGACTATGCGCTAAACTTGCTTACTGGGGATATACAGGACTAACATTTGACAGAGTAGAAAAAATAACAATTGGTAAAAATTTTGAAGCAAATTATCCTAAAATAGAGCTATTAAGCTACTATTGGTTAAAAGTTAAAGGTATAGCAGGACAAGATGACTTTGGACTTTGGAAACGATTGTATTTGATTGTATCAGAAAAAGCATTAGATTTTTTAAGAGATAATCATGTTATTCATGCAGAGGCTAAAGAGATTACAGTTGGTATTGATGAATTTTTTCAATTAGATGAACATAAGTTTTGGATGTAATATGAAAATCAGATAAAAATACACACCAAATGAACCTATTTACCCACATCCTGCGCTTTTCACTGCTACTCACCCTGCTGCTGTGTAGCCAAGTATGCCATGCTACACACAGAGGCTATGTAGCAGGGGAAGTGGTGGAGTGTTCATCCAAGCCGGGTGACTTGGAAACACGCGAGCGTTTTACCAAAGACTTCTTGTCACAATTAGATGAAATACACCACAAGAAAATAGGGGAAAACCCGGTGCTTGTGGATGTATGGGCAAAATTCAAAGATGAGCTTGATCTTGAAACGCTCTTTAAAAAACTTCCAGATGGTGGCAACTTCTATACCAAATTTGATGAAGTGTTCGGCGATGGAAATGGCGGATTAGGTGACCCTATAAAAGTCAAAGCTTTCCTAGAAGATGTAAGTGCATCAGGCAATCAGGGCTTGTTGGATTTATTCAAAACGAATCCAGACCTTATTAAAGTATGGGATAGGATAAAGACGAATAATAATGTACCTGATGCTCTTCGAAGAGATCCAGAATACCTAAAAATCTTTGATCAAATTGATAAGAATGAAAAAGCTAAGAAACATATTTTTTATGGTGAAATATCGGCAAGTGGCAGTGTCGGAGGTGTCCATCATATCTCGGCAATTAATAGTGGCTCTGCTAGAATTGTGCCGGGTACTCGGACTGATGATCCAAATGGTTCAGGTTTGTATGAAGCTAAAGTTGAAGTAAAGGATGATAATGGAATCTATCAACCCAAGTTGACTAATCGTGGTGGTTATTCAACATTTTTTCCAGATTCATGGAATCAACAAAAGGTATTAGAAGAGATTGCTTACGCATACAAAAATAGAATTCCCGTAAGTGGTAATATTTTTGAAGGAACTTCAATTGATGGCTTGATTAAGATTCAAATGTATTTAAGATCTGACAAATCTATTATTTCGGCGTTTCCAGTATTTTAAAATTCATAAAACATGAGATATAATTTCTATGTAAAGGTTTTTAGAGATGGTAGAAAAATTCCTTTAATGTGGATTGATGATCCTTACTCGGAGTTGTATGCTCTATCTCAAGGTCATCTGTCAAAATCAGAAGGTGTTTTAAATGAAATAATTGAAACTAAAAAAGTTATCAATGAGGAGAAAGAGGTACATTATTTCGGTGGATCCGATTGGTGTATTTTAGAAGTAAAGGAAAAAGAAACAATAGTAAGGAATGGTTTTGACGAATTTGAACCATTTGAAGTACCCACATCAGATATTATTAAATTAATGGAGGAATGGTATGAATTTTTAAAACTTTACGAAAGTGGAGGCATCCCAGGACTTATACCGGATATAACTTTTAGCTAATATTTTCACAAATGTAAGGTTCTTAATCTCTGCATTAAGAATGAAAAATTAAAACCAGATGAGTAATTTTATTTGGAGTTTGAGGATATTATTACTTACTAACCATGCTGGCGCGGATCTGTCCACAGCTTATATACACTTGGCTCGCGCTCGCCGCGCCCCGTCAAGATTATAAAGAAGTGATTAGTAGCACTGGATGCAATCCCGGCATTAGCGTGCTATGAAATAGTTGTCACGAAAAATAAACAATAGTCAATGGAAACGCTTCAAACAATCTCCCAAGTATGATCCGACAATAACTTCACTGAAGCCACAAATTCATACGGCATTTTCTTGCCCCACTCCTGCGGCGCGACGAGCGAGAGTACATGATTGCCATTTTTACGAAGATAAAGATGATAATTTTTTCCAATAATTGGCTCGAAACCCATCTCCGCTAAATAGATTTGTTCAGAAATTTCCATCCGGTCGCGGATGGCATTGGCTTGTTGAGCGAGGAGTTCGATTTGCCGTCGGATTTGGTCGAGGTGCATATCCGTCTGCTCGTACATGGCAGCCATGGCGCGTCCTTTCACCTTGCCTCGGTCAATGGGTTCTATCATGACGCTGCCTCGATGGTGGGCGTAGGGTAGGAGGTGTGGGATTTCGGTAATTTTATCGGCATCAATAGGATTGATGAAAAGGGCTTGGTCTTGCTGTTCGTTTGCCATATTGAAAAGAATTTTTCCTAACAACTGCTGATTGCACAATTTGTTTAGTCGGTACAGAACGAATCAATCAAAACAGCTATCAGATTCGTAATAATGCGAATATCGGGTTAACCCCGACGGGGTGATATATTTATAGACAATTGACAATCAACGGGTTTTGAACCCCGACAGGGTGACACATTATACGTAAATAGTGTCACCCCGCTGGGGTTCAAAGTAAATTTTGTCGGTTTTTTTATAAATATGCCACCCCGTCGGGGTTAATTCCATTCATTTGAAGGAGTTTTTGACCATTTTTAACCCGATATTCGCATTAATAACTTATTTCTACTCAAGTTACAAACTATTGATTGATAGCTTACTGCTTCTTTTTTTGTTCTTTGCCCTTGTGCTTTGTTACTTTTTGTCATTGCCACAAAAAGTAACCAAAAAACGCTAGGCAACTCCTATCCCTCCGGGGGATTTGCCGGGCATCCGCTACTCCGTATTTCAAATTTAAATATGAATAATTTGAAATCAAAATGTTACACATTGATTAAGACAGCTTTGATAAGTATAAGATAGCTATAGAAGAGACATAAAAAACGCCGGAGCTGCGTTACACAACTCCGACGTGGTTGCTTTAAAAGTGTTTTTGGTTCTTAAAGATTAAATAGTTCGCTTTTAAAACAAAACTATCTAAAATCTATATTTCTTATTTCAGGGAGAAGGAAGAGCTACCAGCCAGATAACCCTTGTTATAAACTTCTACTTTGTAATTACCTTTCGTGAATGGTTGGCTTGGTGCCCAGTTGCTGCACAATTGGCTTGCTGTGTTGTTATAGCTGAATTCTTTAGCAGTGGTAAACGGCACCATTTCGTCTTTAGAACTTTTGAATTCGCCAGAACCTAAATCTGCAACAGATAGCGTAACACCTTGTGGGTCAACGATACGAATGTTGTACATTTCATTACCAGCTTCTGCTACTTCATTCGCAGTGGTATTGAAACAAATTTGCACTTGGTCTACATCTTTTGCAGATTTTTCTTTTGCAAATTTACCATTCGACTTGCTTCTCAACGTTTGAATTTCTACGTCAGATATTTTAATCACGGAAGCAAAGTTTACTTTTGTAGACAACTTCGCTCTTTCTTGCTCCAACGATTCTTTTTCGCTTACCAACGCTGCACGAGCTGTGCTCAACTCTTCATTTTGTGTGCGCTGTGTGGTAAGATCGGATTCAAGCGTCGCTTTTTGAGTGCTCAAGTCCGTATTTTGCGTCGTCAACTCTTGATTTTGTGATTTCAGTTGGTTGATCTCCGCTACGTACTGCACCACTTGCGCGCGCATACCTTTCAACTCGTTTCTTGCTGCGCCCAAATTTTTGCTATCGCGCAACAATACATCAATACGACCTTTTTGAGAAGTTAAATCCTCTTTTTGCTTTTCGATCAATGAATTCAACTCTTCGTTGCTACCTTTCATTTCTTCCAGTTCAGATAGCGCGGAGTAGTACTGCTTTTCCAAGTCCGCTTTTACTTTTTCGGTCTCGTCCAATTTGCTTGACATTTCGGTTTTTGCTTGATTTTGGCTCACCGTTGTCACCAAAAGACCGATAGCTGCTACTGCTAAAATGGCAATCGCCACGATAAAGCCAGTGCGATTCGCTCTTGGCTGTGGGTCGGGCGTAGAATAGGGCTGATTTGGGTTATTACCCGGATTATTAGTCATCATAACTACTGAAGATTTTGTTTAAAAATTTTTTACCTATCAAATGTGTAATGCGTGTGTTCGATAAACGGTCGTTTTTTTTGGAAAATTGTATGTCTTCAAAATAAAATTGAAAATCTAATAGTCGTGATTCTCCTAAATCCTTGTAAAATCAAGCGTTTCAGAGCTGATATCTATTTAACAGATGAGTTAGGCTCATGTTGAATAAAGACTCGAAAATTTATAAAACAATTTTTTGTTTTAAATATTGACAATGTAAAACAATTAGTGTATATTTGCATATAAATTAATTCGTACTGCTATGGAGCTTCCAATTTTCATCAGTAAAAAAGGCACGAAAGTAGTAACGGCAACGGTGCTGCATCAGTCGCTACAATTGTTAGACCATCACTATGCGGTGAACGTGAAGAAATGGATGACCGATATTTTCGAATTCCGCGATGGCATTCGCAAGCCAGTGAAGATGCAAGATTATGCACCGCGCCCGATGAAAGACGCGCCGCTGACGGAGGATTATTATCTGTCGGTAGAATTCGCAAAATTAATTGTGCTGCGCTCCAAAAGCAAAGTCAAACTCAAATACGCCAAACAACTCCAAGCACTGGACGATGCAGAAGCGCAAACGCCAGATTTTTTGACGCGTGACCAAGTGATTGCCGTGCTTGATTTGGTAAAAACCATGAGTTCCGTCTCCTGCCAAGAAGATTACGAACGCCAACACCTTAAAATATACGAAGAACGAAATGGTGGCAGTGCTGCGAATTGGTGGCAACACCGTGCGGACGTGCTGGGTTATTCCTCCGAAGAACTACGCGAGCGCGTGTACCAAATCGGCAAACGCGTAAATGGCAAATCCCAACGCCAACTCCTAATGCAAGTGGATAAATATGAAATGATTCGCATTGGCGTGATTGACTTATTTATGGTGCTGGGCAAAAGTGAAGACTATGCGCGTAGCATGGGCGACCTCGCTAAAATGTTTGCGCGAGAATTGCAGATCGAAATTCAGGATGACCGCCACGCCGAACGCAATCTTTTTGCTTCTTTCGATGATAGCGTACAAGTGGTGCATGATTTGCAAGCAGTGGAGCGCGCGTTTCGATTGAGTGCTTAGGTTTTATAAAAATTTATGGAAATTAGTATACTCGAATCATCTGGTAGGTAAAACTGTTAGATGATTTTTTATTTAAATACATTTTAACCAAATTTCTATGATACAGCGTTTGTGTAGCAAAATGCAAAGAGTGTAAAAAATCCGCATCAATCCGCGTTCCCATTAATGTAATAATACTAAAATAAAATTAAAACGACGTATTCAAATCTTTTTAAAATCATGTAAATCAATTGATTACCAACTACCAACTGCGTACAGGCGACTGCATACTGGTATTATTCCAATATTCTAAAGTGACTGCGCCCGATATTCCAACAAATAAATATTGCGATCTTCCCGTCCAGTCATCAGCCGCTCTCTCGTTTTTACAAAACCATTTTCTTGCAATACTTGCTCTAATTCCCACTTTTCCAGTGCCTCTGGACAATATTTACTCGACGTATCATACGTTTTTACCTGTTCTACCAGACACAATCTGCCACCTTTTGCCAATGACCATTTAATAGATTGCAGCATACTAATTTTCTCCCTAAAATGATGAAACGCATCCACTGCAATAATCACGTCCAGCTCCTCCGATTCAAAATTAGTAGCCGTTTTTGTACCATCTACAAGATGAAAACGCGCTTGCTGTTCAGATGTAAAATGCGGGACAAGCTTTTTACGAATTTCTTGCGTGGCAAACGGACCTAATTCATTGATATAAATAGAAGAACGATCATATAAAATTGCCAAGATCAAGGATAGCCAGCCACTTCCCGCACCCAATTCGCCTATTTTATCGCCGTTTTGAATATTAAAAAAAGGCAAATACTGCCAGAGCATCGGCACTTCCGGCAGCACCGTCGCCGTCGCATTTTCTTTCGTCAACTGATAATTGGACAGCGGTAGGGTTTGCAATTTATAATTACCCCAAAGGGCTATCAAACGGGTAAGCGAATCTAATGATATGACTTTTGTAATGGCCGCATTTAATTGTACAGAAGGTATTTTTTTGAAATCCTTACTCGCCAGATTAGAAAAATAGGCATCAAATTCCAAATGTGATTCTTTCGACGAAAGGCTTTGGCGAATTTGCTCGCGGAATGCTGCAACTGTATTTCTTGATTTTTCTTCCCGCTCGTACACTGCCAACACGAGCCGACGTACGTTCTGCTCCGCATCCTTGCTTTCCTTTTGGACGAGAAATACAGTTGTAAATTGCAATAATAAAAAAAAATAGAAAAATGGCATGGCAGTCGGATTGCTATCTAATCTTGACAACCGGAAGGGGACAAAAGTTTAGAAGCACACAATCCTGATTTTTGGGAATCTATTCAATTTTTAAAAAGCGACGGTAAAAAAGGTAACAGTTGTTTAGCTGTAGTCATTTTCTGTTGTAAAGGAATACCCATCCATATTGCAAACTCTTGTAGTAAATCTGCGGGTGTGTAATGATTTGCTCTCAGATGTTGTAACGAAAAACTTCCGGCAGATTTTGACAGTTTATTGCCTGCTAAATCCATGATCAACGGATGATGGTAAAATTGCATATTTTGAAAATTTTCTAATCCTAAAAGTCTCGCCAAGTATAACTGCGCCGCCGTAGAGTCCAGCAAATCCGCACCTCTTATAACGTGCGTCACGCCAAACTGTACATCATCACACAACGAAGCCAATTGATACGCCGGAATGCCATCACGGGTTTTTATTACAAAACTGCCTATTGTTTCCCTCAAATTGATATTTAATAATCCAGTTTTTACATCTGAAATTTTAATTATCGTGTCTGGTGGAACTCGTACGCGCCATGCGTAATTTTCATTCAGAGGCAAATTTTTATGCTCGCAAATGCCCGGATACGCGTCTGCTGCGCCCGCTTCTTGCAAGCTTTTGCGCGAGCAATCGCACGCAAAAACAAGCCCTTTTGCTACCAACTTTTCTAATTGCGCTTGATAATTCGGCAAACGTAAACTTTGCGACCAATTTTGTTGAAAATCATTTACATCTTTCGGACCTAAATTCCAATCAATTTCAAGCCAATCCAACGTTTCAAAAATATCCTCCATATATTCCACTCGACTTCGAGCAGCGTCTAAGTCATCTATTCGCAATAAAATATTCACACCTAATTGCTTCGCATACAGCCAATTGAGTAAGAAATTAAACACATTTCCCTTGTGGAGAAAGCCGCTGGGCGTGGGCGCGAGGCGGAAGAGGGGAGTGGGCATGGCATAGAATGGAACTAATACGAAAATATTAATTTACAACATTGATTCCTGTTTTATCCAATTATGTTCTGGCTTTCATAATAGATAAATTGAAAAGTCACTTTACAAATTTACAAAAAATTGTGGAAAATGGTTTCAATCAAAAGCGATACCGGTATGCCTTAACTATTTTCAAGTAACACCTCCAAAATCTGCTTTGCCGCCTTTGCAATCTTCGTACCCGGACCAAAAATACCCGCCACGCCCTGTTGATACAAAAAATCATAATCCTGCGCAGGAATAACGCCTGCTGTCCAAAGTTTGCAACTTCGGATGAGCAATAATTGAAAGCCTCAGACTTTTTTATACTAAGGCATCGCAAGTTGCAAACTTACGAAAGCGGGGTTATACTAGTGATTATTTGGAAAAATTTTGTACGTGCGCGATTTTGAAAAATAGGCTGTCCCAATAAACTTTGAAAATTAACGGCGGATGATACGGAATTTATTTGCATAATCACTACTATTTACTAATTATAATTACTCCTCGAATCCAATTTATAAGAGATAATAAAAAGGTTGAAAAAAAGTAAAGCTTGCTATTAATAATATGTCTTTTAATATTTTTCTTTGCCTCATGATATATTCATATAGTGAGTGAACTTCAAAGACATCAAAGCGAGGTAGCGTCATTTAGCGAGTGATAAGTTATAATTCCAGACGAACAATTTGAGAT
>CAZJXN010000095.1:3242-20937 GCA_964549655.1 uncultured Saprospiraceae bacterium | reverse complement strand
ATTTAAAACAAACCAAACGATGAAAACCTATCAAACTCTATTATTAACAATTGTCATATTAGCGGTAAGCTGCAATCAAAGCGCGCAAGACGTTGCACAAGAACAACAAAAATGGGATGAAATCATGGCAGTGCATGACGAGGTAATGCCCAAAATGAGCGACATCAATCGGCTCAGTGAAGACCTGACGGCGCGAGTAAGCACCCCTGATTCTATTCAAATGGAGGAGCAGAAAATTATACGCAACCACATTCAAGGTTTGACCAACGCCGAAAACGGCATGATGGATTGGATGGGCAATGTGCGACAACTCGACGACGTGCGCGCGGAAACCGACCATGCTGGTGTCATGAAATATCTGGACGAGGAAAAAAAGAAAGTAGACGAACTGAAACAACAAATGTTGCAAAGCATCGAAAGTGCGGAAACTTACGTAAAAAATAATAAATAAGGAGGCGTTATCTGCCAAAAGCAGGTCATATCTCCTTATTTTTGTTGCTTAGCTACCAAAATTTAAAACAATGAACGATTTTTCTTTTATAACCAATGCGCATCCCAACTTTATAGATTCGCTGTACGAGCAATACCAGCAAGACCCGGAACAAGTGGAGTCCGGCTGGCGCAATTTTTTTAAAGGCTACGATTATGCCGCCGACGGGAATGGTAACGGTCATGCCACCAACGGCGTGGCTACGGCGGCCATGCCCGACCAGATTAAAAAAGAATTGCAAGTACACTCGCTGATTATTGCGTATCGCAATCGTGGGCATTTGGAATCAACCACCAATCCGCTGCGTCCTCGCCTCAATCGCAATCCCAAGCTGGAGCTGAGTGACTTTGGATTGGCAGATGCAGATTTGGACACCGTTTTTCAGGCGGGTAGTGAAATAGGCTTACAAAATGCAACTTTGCTCGACATTGTCGCGAAACTCAAAAAAATCTATTGTGGGCATATCGGTTTTGAATTTCACTACATTCAAGACCGCGCACAGCGGCGTTGGTTGCGCACGAAAATTGAATCGTATGACCCCGACCATCAGTATGGTTTTGATATTAATAAAAAACGACGCATTCTGGAAAAACTGAATGGCGCGGTTGCATTTGAAGAGTTTTTGCACAAAAAATTTGTTGGGCAAAAGCGTTTTTCGCTTGAAGGCGGCGAGACGACGATTGTGGCACTTGACGGTATCATCAACAAAGGTGCGGAGTACGGCGTGCAAGAAGTGATTTTTGGGATGGCGCATCGTGGTCGTTTGAATGTATTGGCAAATATCCTGGGTAAAACCTACGACCAGATTTTCACCGAATTTGAAGGCAATATGCCTAAGAATCAGAGCTTTGGCGATGGCGACGTGAAGTATCACTTGGGCTTTTCTTCGCAGGTGGATACGCCTTCGGGCGACAAAGTGTATTTAAAATTAGTGCCTAATCCTTCGCACTTGGAAGCGGTAGACCCAGTAGTAGAAGGCTTTGCGCGCGCGAAAGCAGATATTTTATACGAAAGTGAGTACGACCGTATTTTACCGATTCTCATTCATGGCGACGCAGCAGTAGCCGGTCAGGGCGTGGTGTATGAGACGATTCAAATGAGCAAACTTAAAGGTTATCTCACGGGCGGTACGGTTCATTTTGTAATTAATAATCAAATCGGTTTTACGACGGATTTTGAAGATGCGCGGTCTTCTACGTATTGCACTGGCGCTGCGAATTTGGTGCAAGCGCCTGTTTTTCATGTGAATGGCGATGACCCAGAAGCGGTGCTTTTTGTATCCGAGTTGGCAGTAGAATACCGACAGGAATTCAACGAAGACGTTTTTATTGATATGGTTTGCTACCGCAAGCACGGTCATAATGAAGGCGACGACCCGCAATTCACACAGCCGGAAATGTATCGCTTCATCACCACGCATCCGAATCCACGCGAGGTGTATTCTAAAATGCTAATAGAGCGTGGCGACGTGCAAAAGGAGATGGCGGATGAGGTAGAAAAAGATTATTGGCAACACTTGCAAGAGCGCCTCGACGAACTCAAACAACATCCATTAGATTACAAATATCAGGAACCTGAAAAAGCTTGGCAGCAATTAAAACGTACCGCCGACCCCGCCGATTTTGAAACATCGCCTGCAACCGGTATCGAACGTGCAGAAGTGGAACGAATGCTCAACCACTTGGTGAGTGTGCCTGCTGATTTTCAAGTCTTGCCAAAAGTAAATCGCTTGTTGGATGGCATGAAAAAACGCATCGCAGAAGACGCACTGGACTGGAGTCTGGGCGAATTGCTCGCGTACGGCAGCATTCTTGTGGACGGCAAAGATGTGCGCATGAGCGGTCAGGACGTGAAGCGCGGCACGTTCTCGCACCGTCACGCTGTCCTGCGCGATGTGGAAACCAATGTAGAATATAGCCGCGTGGAAGGTTTAGCAAGTGGAAAGAATAAGTTTCGCATTTACAACTCGCTGTTGTCTGAATTTGCAGTGTTAGGGTTTGAATATGGCTACTCGCTGGCGAATCCTGATACGTTGGTGATTTGGGAAGCTCAGTTTGGCGATTTTTACAATGGCGCGCAGACGATTATTGACCAATTTATAGGAGCAGGTGAAAGCAAGTGGCAGCGCATGAGCGGATTGACAATGTTGCTCCCGCACGGCTACGAAGGACAAGGACCGGAACACTCCAGCGCGCGCTTGGAGCGATTTTTGCAAATGTGTGCCGAGTATAATTTGACCGTTGCAAATGTTACCACACCTGCGAATTTTTTCCATCTGATGCGTCGGCAGTTGGCGCGTCCCTTCCGCAAACCGCTGATTGTGATGTCTCCAAAATCTTTGTTGCGGCATCCAGAATGTGTGTCATCTATATCTGATTTTGAACCAAATACGGGCTTTCGGGAAGTGTATGCGGATGCGACTATACAAGATGCGTCCAAAGTGAAACGCGTCCTGCTTTGTACCGGCAAAATTTATTACGATTTATTACAAAAACAACGCGAGACGAAGCGCGAAGACGTAGCCATTATCCGCATTGAGCAGCTTTATCCGTTTCCACAAAAGCAGGTAGATGCGATTTTAGCACAATATGAAGGTGCAGACCTCTTTTGGGTACAAGAAGAACCAGAAAACATGGGCGCGTGGCGCTTTTTACAAAATAATCACAAAGGCAAGCCACTCCAACGTATTTCTCGGATGCCCGCTGCATCTCCGGCTACGGGTTTCAAGAAATTGCACGATACGCAGCAAGCGGAAATTGTAGCGAAGGCGTTTGCTTAAAATATAATATGGCGCACTTTTAGGAGTGTGCCGCATAAGATATGGCACACTTTTGAAGTGCGCCATATCTATTTCTATCCAGCCGCTACTGCACTGTAATGCTCCACTACTGACTCACACGCCTCCACCAACATTTGGTACACTTTGTCAAAACCCTCATCATCCCAGTAAGGGTCGGGTACGTCCATATTTTTGCCGGGATAGATAAAATTCATAATGAGTTGCACCTTAGAGCGTTGTTTTTCAGTGGTCGCAAAGCGCAGCACATCGCGGTAATTAGTCTTATCCATCGTCAAAATGAGGTCAAACTCGTCTAAATCAGAAGCGTGAAATTGGCGGGCGCGTTGGTCGGTGATATTGATATTATTCTTACGAGCGGTAACAACCGAGCGCGGGTCCGGCAAATCTCCTACGTGCCAAGAACCCGTTCCTGCCGAATCTACCATCCAATTCAATCCCTTTTCTTTAATTTTCGCTTTTAGAATTCCCTCTGCCAGCGGCGAGCGACAGATATTCCCTAAACATACCATCAATACTTTCATAATAAAAAAATTTGTAATTACAACAATAGAATAACGTGTCAGGTTGGTAAAACGATGTTACCACCATCCTAAGAAGAAATTTAATTTAGTTAAATAATGTTAGGCAAGCGTGAAATGAGTGTTAAATAGTAGACGCAAAAGGTTGTTTAAAGTCACACTTTCCTTCATTCCATCTTTTCAATCCTTTATCATTCAAAAGTGGGCGAGCATTCCAATTTTCCAACATTCCAACTAATCTTGCTCGTATTTTTTTGCGATTTTCGTTAATTCTTCGGCTATCATTTTTTTGGAAAGCCAACGTCCTTGTATCAATACGCCATTTAACAGCTTAATATTGTCAATATTAGTCAATGGATTTGCATCCAATAAAATAAGTTCGGCAGCCGCGCCTACTTTCACGACCCCAAATTCGCCTTCCTGACCAAAAAAAATCGCTGGATTGACCGTTCCACTTTTTAGAATTTCAGCATTTGGAATCCCTGCATTTGCCATTGCTTTTGCCTCATGGCGAATGGAAAATCCCGGCACATTGAAAACCTGTGGCGCATCCGAACCCAACAATAATCCAACGCCCGCTTCGTGCATATTTTTTAATAATTGCCGACGAATATCAATAAATTTTTTACCCGTTTCTGGTTTATAATTTGCTCCAAAAAGCTGCGCTTTCGCGCCGCGCCACTGGTAGCGCACACTCGGACTCATGTATGCCATTTCTGGTTCGCTCATAATTTGGTCGCCCGTTAGCGGAGAAGTCCAACGTTCTAATAAAGCTTGTGTCGGCACAATCCATACGCCTGCTGCCTTTGTTTTCGCTACCAGTTCTGGAATCATTTTTGTATCCGCGAAGTCTGTAAAATTCACACCGAATAAGCCATTTGCACTCGAATCCACCTTTGCGGAAAGCGAAACCAAACCTTCTACGTAGCCATCAATATGGTCAATCGAAGCATATTTAAAATCAATCGCACGGCGCACGCCTACCGCAATCGGTACGTGTCCAGAAAATGGAATACCTACTTGCCGAGCCGTTTTGACGAGTTCTTCAAATACCGGCAACTGAATCCCCGGATGAATTTTTAGAAAATCGTACCCATCTTTTTGATATTGAGTTACTTTGGTACGCGCTTCTTCCGGCGTTTTTATAGAATTACCATTCAACGAAGGACTGGAGGTGTACATACGCGGACTCAATATTTCATTTTTAGCGACTTGTTGTTTCAATTTCAAATGATATGGATTGCCCAACATCCCGCGAATCGTGGTCACGCCGCCCGCCAAATATAGAAAAAGCGTTTCGCGTACATTCGCATCGCCCGTGCTGTCCGCCACCGGAATGTGCGCGTGCATTTCGGACAAGCCCGGCATCAAATATTTCCCTTTCGCTTTGATTTTTAAAGCATTTTTAGAAGGCTTTACGGATTTGGCGGCGCCGATTTGTACAATTTTGCCATTTTTTATAAGCACCGTTTGATTCATTAGCACTTGTTCGCCCGTCATTGAAAGAACGTTTACATTTACAAAAGCGATTTCTTCGGCGGTGGGGAGATCGCTTAGTGCTGGTTGACTATACGTTTGAATACTTAGGAGTAACAAGTAAAGAAGAGAAGTACAATATTTCATAATAGCCTGTTTTAATTAGCAATGCACTAAAATACAATTTTTTAGAGATGGAGCCTTTGGAAATTTTCAAAGTTTTCTAAGGCTTTATTTACTTTTGCAACATGAAAATCAACGGCAAACATTACCACACCATCTGGCTGCAAGACGACCGCACGATACAAACCTTCGACCAGCGTTACCTGCCCCATCAGTTGGTGATTGAAGATTTGACAAAGTTGGAAGATTTTTTAGTCGCAATCAAGGAAATGCACGTGCGCGGCGCGCCGCTTATTGGTGCTACGGCGGCGTATGGATTGTATATTGCAACTTTAGAAGCATTACAACAGCCTGATTTTGAGGTATATCTGGCGAAAGCCGCTCAGTTGTTAAAAGCGACTCGACCGACCGCTGTTGACTTATTTTATGCCATTGAAAAGTCTTTACAAGTTATCAATTTAGTTGAAAATCAAGATTTAAAACCCGCTGCTGCCCTACAAGCTGCACAGGATTTTGCGAAGGAAAGTTTGGAAAGTTGTCGGCAGATTGGCGAGTTTGGCTTGAATATTATAAAAGAAATCAGGATTCGCAAAAACGGTGCGCCCGTCAATATTCTCACTCATTGCAACGCCGGTTGGATTGCGTGCATTGACTATGGCACGGCGACCGCCCCGATTTACCTCGCGCACGACGCGGGCATCCCGGTACACGTATGGGTGGACGAAACGCGCCCCCGCAACCAAGGCGCGAACCTTACCGCTTACGAACTCCTTCAACATGGCGTGCCGCACACCGTCATCGTAGACAACGCTGGCGGACATTTGATGCAACACAACATGGTGGATATGGTGATTGTGGGAACCGACCGAACGACTCGGCAAGGCGACGTGGCGAATAAAATTGGAACGTATTTGAAAGCGATAGCTGCGAAAGATAATGACGTGCCGTTTTACGTGGCAGTGCCAAGTTCTTCGATTGATTGGACGGTGCGCGACGGCTTGCGGGAAATTCCAATTGAACAGCGAAACCCAAATGAGGTGAAATATGTGCACGGCTGGGATGGCGAAAAAATGTCAAACGTACTGATCACACCTGCGGAAAGTCCGGCGGCGAATTATGGTTTTGATGTAACACCGGCGCGATTAGTAACAAGTTTGATAACGGACAGAGGGATTTGTGCGGCGAGTGAAGCGGAATTGATGACGCTTTTTCCAGAGTTTCAACAAAAAACCTATAAGATTTCTGAAACCTTATAGGTTTGAATAACAGCACTGCTTTCCCAATCCAGCATTGCATTTATCAATTTTGCAAATTTAAAATGTTTTAAATCAGCAGGTTTTAATGCTGCTTCTATAATTTCACCGGCATCAAGTAGCGCTTGTCGTTTCGTGCCAAACAGTAATGGAATAGCAGGTGTCAGCCATTTTTGACCATCCCAAAAAACGATATTTGCGTAAGAAGTATCCGTGAGGAAGCCATTTTTTACAATCAAAATATCGTCAGTAGTGACCTTGGAAAGTAAGTTTGCGAACGCGCTGCGGTCGAGGTATTTGTAGCTATAATCTAGGTCATTGGCTTGTATTAATTGTAAAGATTGGACGATTTTTGGTTGATATAAAGAAAATTCTACGGTCTGAATTTGATTGGAATAAATAACACGACATTTGTAAATATCTGATTTTACTTCCGCTGGAATCACTACAATGTCTTGTAAATCAATTTCTTCTGCACAATTAAATAACGCTTGCCGGGTGCGGTTGAAACGTTCATTGTGATATGAAATATTACAAAGTTGCCTATTCTCGATTTTAATAGTTTCTAAGCAAGGATTCATTTTTCTTCCATCTATTTTCTCTACGCAACGTGATAGGGCACTGACAGTTATGATTTTTAAGATAGTTTATGATTTGCATTGTATTTTAAATCATAAGAAAACATAGTGATCTTATAAAAATCAGTGTGCTATTACCTCAAACTCCACCAACGATTATCATACCAAATCATATCGTCGTTCTTACGATACAAATGCGTATTAAAAGGTCGAATCAATAATTCGTCAAAAAACAGCGGCGCTTTACCCAATTCCTCATTGAAAACCGTGATGCGCAATTTATTTTGTGGATTGTGCAAATCCAAGCCCAATTCAATCAATACCCAGCCGTTATTATCAATCGTTTGTATTAAATCCTTCACTTCCCACGTCATGTGCTGTACTTCGCTACCGTCCACAGGGTTATATTCTACAATATCAAATTTGGTGCGCGGATATAAATCTTTATTCATAAACATCCAAGTAGAAATGATATAACCGCCGGGCTGCTGCGCTGGAATGTTGTTATCGAATAAAACCGTTCGGTCTTTGGCGCGACTTTCAAAACCGCCGCTGCCGAGATAACGCTGCTGGACTTTTTGGTCATCCCACGATTGATAGGCAAAATCTTGAACGTTTCCCGTAGTTAAAAACGCGTCAAAAGGTTGTAATTTTAAACTGTCTAAATCTTTGGCAATCTGCTGTTTACGCTGTTCAATATACATTTCAAAAGAAGAGAGTGGCAATTTATACAATCGTAATTCACCGCGTTCGTACACGAGTGGTAACCCTACTGGAAACTGCGTATACTTGCCCGGATATTCTTTGACACGAATCGAATCAAAAGCTAATAATAAAGGTTTATCATTTGGAAAATCATCTAAAATTTTAGGGCGGCGATAGGGTTCTACAATCAATTGCACTTGGTTGAACGTCTGCGAAATAGACGTGCGCGTCAACATCGCGGCGGTCGTGGGCAAGCCGGTTTGCATGGCAAGCGTCGCCGATTTTTGTCCCATAAAACCCGACTGTCGCCACCACAAATTATCACTGCCGATATTGTAATAAGGAATTGGTAAAATTCCTTGATAATCATTTAGATTTGGAATTTGATTATATGATTTTCCCGGCGCGTCTTCTTCTACTTCATCCAATCTTAAATCCAGGCTTTTGGTAAACGTACCCGATTCATACACTAAAATTGCTAAGGCAAAACCCATCAACGCCGTGCGCCAACGTGCCGCTCGCATTCCCCAATGATATAAACTGGCAAAAACTATGATATTAATAACGTAATAAAATACCCACGCAAAGCGCCCGATGGAGCGAAATTGCTGCAACGGTCCAGTGTAATCCAGTAGTTTTTCTAAACCTTTAATAGTAAATGGCAAGCCAAATGAAAATAATAAAATAGCGACTGCCATATAAAAACTGGCGTTCAACCACGTGCGATGTTCACTTTCAAAATGAAAAGGCGGCTTGCGGAACAAATGTCGAAGCAGCCGAAATGCGAAAATAATAGAAGCGATAAACGCCACCAATCCTACATAAATATGACTTTCAGAATTGACTTCTCGGATTTTAATCCAATGCTCATGCACCCATTGATACATCGGCTGCGTCATAGATAAAAACACACCCTCCCAACGTGCGCGATGCGCGAAATAGCCCCACGGTTTTTCCGGTCGGTCGGTCACAGGGTCGTTTACAAATATCCAGAAAATGAAGAAAATAAGCGGTATAATCACTTGAATACCGTAGTGTAACGCATATCGTAGCCAATTCTGCCAGTCGCGTTTTTGCATCCAACTAAAGAAAAAATAACCCGTAATGGTAAACACCAATATGGCAAAATAATAAAAATGAAGCCCCGAAAAAAACCAAACCGTGAGCGCGATAAACACACTATATTTCCACTGCCACTGCTCTTCCAGCCGCATCAAAAAGTATAAAATCATAGGTAACAACGCTGGATACGCCAAGCCATAATGCGCTGCCATGCGTTCAGTTTGCGGTGCCATAAATGTGAGGGCAATCGCCACCGGAATCGCGTACCAAGGCGCTATATCTAACTTTCTAAAAATTAAATATAAAAAAAGACTGCATAACAACAGCGACGACAACATGGAGAAATGTATAATCCCTCTATAATAATCGGAAATATCTATGATATTTTGACTGATAAATTTTACAATATTGGACAATGCTGGTTGCGCATCGCCGGGTATGACGTGCTCGCCATACGGGTAGTTCATGGCTTGCAAATGCGAATACGTGCTATCGTACTTCACATGATACACAAATGCCATATAAGTTTTATAGCCGTCTCCCCACGGCTCTATCACTTTACTATTCGGCGTGCGAAAATAATCTGGAAAGCGAAACCAGATGCACAAAAAAGTAAAGACCAGCAGTAAAGAAGTCCACAAAATACGTTCATTGCGTTGGCTCATGCCGTCGGAGTTGTGTTGATTGGCTACAAAGTTAGGAAAGATTATTTATTCGGAAAGCGATAGTCTCCATTGCGAATCAGTTATTTTAAAACATAGCCTACTTTCAAACGTACCCCAAAATTAATAGAACCTACAACTGGATTTTCCTCATATGAAAACGAAAAAAAATTAAATCCTTGCTCAATAAGCGTGGCATCAGGTGGAATTTTACTAAAGTGCACATTTCCAAATTGAAAACCGCCACCAACACCCACTTCTGCAATCCAGCGGGATGACTGGTAACTTGCCACTCCCCATTCTATCGTTGCAGTGTAAATCTCTTGCCGTCGGAAGTAATTAATACGCTGCCTAAAAGTACGACCAAAACGGAAAAAATCATCTTCGAGCAACATTTTCGACCGAAAATAACCGATATTCAACTCCCAATATACTTTTTGAGCCCATTTGCTTGACTTTTTGGTGTAAAGCCGCAAGCCGCTCCGCAAGCGCAGTCCAGTTTGGTCAGGATAATCCGTTTCAAAAGGATTTCTAAAAAGATAACCCGCTTGGTGGTGCCAAGACCATCGCCCTTTCAAAGAATGTTCCAACCCAATATGTATGGAAGGTTGAAAAGGACTAAAAAAATCGGCAATAGAAAGTTTAGCAATGACTTGCGGCAGTTCCGAAGTAGTTTGCGCATAGGTCATAACGGGCGACACTAACACGCCAACGCCCATTATAAAAGCCATCAGGTACTTTCCCAACATCTGGTATCTGGCATCTGGCATCCGGCATCCATTGGTATCCAGCATCTATTACACACCAAGTGGCATTTGTGAAAGTTTACGAATATTTTTCAGGTCAGAATAATCGTATTGATAAATATTTTCCGGCCCAATGACTAATAATAATCCATTTAGTACAATGACATCATGTGCAACGATATCTTTTAATTCTGTAATCAATTCAATTTTTGTAGGATTACTTACATTATAAACTTTCACACCCAAATTGCTATCACAAACAAATAAAATATTACCATCTAAACCTAAGCCACGAGGCTCTGTCAAGGGGTAAATCGCTATTTGTTTTGGATTTTGTGGATCAGAAATGTCAATAATCTCCAATTGGTCGGAGGCACTCCCCGTCACTATTCTACAGTTAGAGGTCCGTAGCGTTACGTACGCATATTGGGCATTCGCCACCACGGGATCACAACTTGTAATGTGTTGGTACAAAGAAACGAACTGCGGAATCCCTTCTTTATCAATATCGTAAATAACCATACCGGTTTGCGTGCCCAAAAACAAGCGACTGCCGAGTGGAAAAATAGTTTCTACGCCACCGCCTACCGAAATGTTTTTCTTAAGCTTGGGTTCTATACTATTTGTAATGTCAAATACTTTTAAGGTCTGAAAATCAACAGTGTATAAATAATTACCGAGGATGGTAAAGCGTGCTAATGAACCACCGACGCCGGTACTTGCACTCACCTCTGCTGCTGCACCACTTTCTCCACAGCGTACCGATGCAAGGGTGATGCATACAAGTAAAGTGAATTGTAAAATATTTTTCATGATTATATTTTTGAAAGGTGTCATTAGGTCTATTTTCATTCTTTCATTTTTCATTTCTTCCTTATTTCACCGCCAGCACTTCGGATTTTTCAATGTAATTTCTTCCCAACCAATCACCGCGCCGTGCTTCGTATCTACACATTCAAAATAGCCGAAATAATTTTCTGGAAATAGTCCTGATGCGTCTAATTGCGGAAAAATGTTGTCTAATCGCTTCATTAATTGCACCTTATCTAAATCAGAAATATCTAATACTACCAAGTCTTGGACATTATTCGCATACAGAAAATCACCTTTAATAGCAATATCTGTATTTCCATCTATTTTTAAAAACTTGATGCGTTTCGGAGTGCTTGGATTTCGATTGTCAATAATGTGAATACCTCTGCCGACTTCTCCTGCAAAAATAAAACCGTTTTTGTAATACATTTTTCCCAAGGAAACTATCTTTTGAGGAGGAAGGGATTGGATGGCTTTCCAATTGGTACTGCCGTAGATAGGAGCTAAACCAATAACTTCTGCGGGTGTATCGGTTTTTTCGCCTACATATATGCAAGCCGACATAAATAATAAAAACACATAAGTAAATAAGTGTAATGACTTGAACATAGTTTATTCATTTGTTCCAAGAAATAATACGATAAAAACAATTTTATATTGCACAACGAAACGCTGCTTATTTGTCTCCCCGTAGATTTCGGCACGCATCACCCTATCACCCAATAATCCCATCACCCATTTTTCACTTCTTCATTTTCTAAGCCACTCCTTCCGCTTCTTCATCGCCGCGTCGCTCGGTTTTTCTTGTAATAACACTTCCAATGTTGGGTCTTCTAAAGCCGTAAATTTTACACTTTGTGTAATTCCATTTTGTACAAATGTAATATCACAACCTCTACCAGCCGTTATTTTTTCTACAATTGTTTTGAAATCTGCTGCATTTTTCACAGTTTGATTGTTGATTTCCAATATTTTATCTCCTCGATTCAATCCCGCCTGATAGAGCGACGTATTTTTTAAAACCGGCATATTAATAATAGCGCCCTCTTCTTTATACTCCAATCGAATATTTGTAAAATCTACTTTACCCGTATTTTTCTTGCGCATCGTTACGCCCATATCCGCCAGCAACGCCTGCACATTCGGCACTTCACTTTTATAGACGTATTGACTAAAAAAATCGTTTGCAAATTTCACATCGCCCGTCACAGTCGCTACCGCTTTTTGAATATCAGGAATTTCATACGGAATTTCTGTCTTCCCAAAATGTTCCCACATATATTTCATTACATCATCTAAACTCTTGCCAGCGAAGCGATTGCGAATATTTAAATCCAAAGTCAACCCTATAAATGAACCATACGTGTAATAACTTATAAAAGTATTGCCATAATTATTTTCATCAATCGAAACCGCCGCATCCACGAACGGCGCGTGTTGGCTCATTTGAATCACATTGCGATATTGACGTGCCGGAGAATTTATTACTACATTTAAAATACCACTCACAATTTGTAAATAACTTGAATCCGTTATAATATCTGCTCGGCGTAATATCAAATCATCATAATAATTGGTAAAACCCTCCGCAAACCACAACTCACCAGACATATTCGGACGGTCAAAATCAAACGGCTCCAGCGTACGCGGACGAATGCGCTCCACATTCCAACAATGAAAAAACTCATGCGAAATCGTGCCAATTAAACCACTTGCATTTTCTTTTAAATTCCCGCGACTATTACAAATGGTAGAATTCCGATGTTCCATGCCATCGCCAAAAACATAGGGATTGTATGCACATAAAAACGTATATTTTCCATAATCAAAATCTGGCAGCGAGCCGTACACGCGCTTTTCTTCTTCCACCACTTTTTTTACCCATTCGGTGTAGTCGTCCAATTCTTTATCCGTTCCTTCGTGTAACATCGCAATTTCAATCGTTTGATTTTTACCATTAGAAGCAGATTGCCACGAGCGAAATTTTATATCGCCTATAATGGTCGGACTATCAAAAAAGTAATAATAATTAGGCGCAAAAAATTTATTGGCTTCCAATTGCTTCAACTGCGTCGCAACTTTCCAGTCTTTATGTTTGCTCAAATCGAATGTAATTTCAATCGGACGCTGCTCCATTCCAACGCCATACATAAAAGTAGCCGGCATATTCATAATCGCTTTTCGATTATCAAAACCCGCGTACGTGCCGTCGGCATGATTTGCGTACAACGTATATTGCAATTTCACCGCGCCATTATGTCCTATAATTTGCCATTCCGAAATATCAGACTTGTTGATTGTCAACGATTTATTTTGAGTATCGAATGCTTTTTCCCCATATACATTTTTTGCAAATGCGTGTGGCGCGTACCGTCCCGGCGAGCTGCCCGGCATCCGCACGGTGAATACGCCTTGTGGAATGGAGGTAAATTCTATCGTCACCTCGATTTCGTGATGTTGGATATTGTCTAAATTTACAAAATAGCGAATCGCCTCCTGCGCATAGCTTAGAAAAGTAAAAAAAGTTAGAATAACAGTCAGAATAAAATTTTGCATGTCGGGATACATTAAAGTGTTTTAGTTATGAACGGACTTTAGATTTACCAAATTTTTGAAATTTGGCAAATCTCCTCCACCTGAATTATTGCGCCCAAAATACAAATTTGACAGCAAGGTTTGAGTTTGTACGCTTGAATAAGTGTTTAAAATAGATTAACTTTGGTAAAAATTCCGCTTACCAATGACTGCTAGCAGTCGCCAAAAATTGAAGCCCATTCCCGACTACCTCATCTACGAGATGGATGACGGTAAGCCCATTTATTATAGGGGTTATAAAGATGTTTTGAATGGAGAAAAAACATTTGAGGGAATCATTGGAAATGGATTATTACATTGTCTTTTATTATCATTGATTAGAAATTCTATTCACCCCAAATTAAATAAGAAATATTCACTTTTATCAAGTCAATTGGGCATCTCAATGGATGAAAAAAATTGGCGATTAGCGAATATGACCATTTTTAACAAAAAAGAATTACTAAAATGTGATTTTAAAGACGAATATATTAAAATTTCACCTAAAATTGTTATCGAATTGGATACAAAAGCACACTTTGAAAACGCTTCCGACGTAGATTATTATTTTCAACACAAAACCGACCAACTCCTGAATTTTGGAGTCGAAAAAGTTATTTGGATTTACACCCGCACCGAAAAGTTTATAATTGCTGAAAAAGACAAACGTTGGGAAACTGCGAATTGGACGGAAGATTTAGAAGTCATGGATGGTATTATGATGAATATCCCTCAATTAATCGAGCAATTTTATCAAGACGAAGAAGAATACTCTTCTTTAACTTGAAATTAGCGGCTTCTTTTTGTCATTTCATCTACTTTTCTTTAAAGTTTTCCACTTTTGCAATATAAAAATTATGGCTCAATTATGATTTCAAGTTGCTTTTTAGGATTGGGCTAAAGCCCAGAAGTGGTCTACTATTTTATCCCTGCGCTAAAGCGCGGGGCAACTAATTATCAACATTTTACCAGTTGCCCTGCCATTTATGGCGGGGTTAAAAGCAAAACCTTATTCGGCTTTAGCCAAATTTTTACGCAGCAACTTGAAATCATAATTGAGCCAAAATTATAATAAAAAGAGCATAGAATGACCCCTCTAAATATCTCCCCCACTTCTAAATACCAAGTACCAGATACTGAATACCAAATACTAAATACTTCAAATATGAAATCAATCACCTTACTCACAGCACTTTTACTCACCGCATTTTACACCTTCGCCCAACTGACCCAGCCACCCAACGGCGACAACCAAAAAAGCGTCACCACGCAATACATCGGCTCGCTCGCGCACGTCACCGTCACCTACAACAGCCCGGACGTACACGCGCCCAACGGCGACGACCGCAGTGGCAAAATCTGGGGACAACTCGAACCCTACGGTTTGAATAACCCGGGCTTCGGCACAAGCAAAGCCGCTCCGTGGCGTGCCGGTTCTAATGAAAATACAACTTTTGAATTCTCGCACGATGTAACCATTCAAGGCAAACCGCTGAAAGCTGGAAAATATGGTTTCCATATTATTTTGGCAGAAAAAGGTGCGTGGACGCTTATTTTTTCGAATAATGCCGCCGCTTGGGGTAGCTATTTTTACAACGACAAAGAAGATGCCCTGCGCGTAGAAGCCACGCCGGAAACGAGCGAGTACCACGAATGGCTCACGTATGAATTTATGGATAGAAAACCAGAATCAACAACGATCGCTTTGATGTGGGATAAAATTAAACTGCCTTTCACGATTGCAGTACCGAATATGAAGGAATTATATGTGGATAAAATGCGCAGTGAATTACAAAATGACATCGGTTTTGACCATCGCAATTGGGCAGCAGGAGCAGCATATCTGGCCGAAAATAATATGAATCTGGATGAAGCATTGGTGTGGGCAGACTACGCCATCAGCGGACCATTTATCGGACAGGAAGATTTTCAGACCTTGCAGACCAAATCAATGGTTTTACGAAAGTTGAATCGCACCGCCGAAGCGCAACAAACAATGGACAAAGCCATCAAACATTCCACCGCAGATGTCCAAGCCATTCACGCCTATGGTCGCCAACTCAT
This sequence comes from uncultured Saprospiraceae bacterium, assembly GCA_964549655.1. Taxonomy (GTDB): domain Bacteria; phylum Bacteroidota; class Bacteroidia; order Chitinophagales; family Saprospiraceae; genus JADJNW01. The sequence goes on along the minus strand of CAZJXN010000095.1, from coordinate 5,073 downwards.
GGCAGCCGGCGATAAAAAGAAAGCCTTAGAAATTTTTGAATACAACCACAAACGCTTCAACGGCGCGTGGCCCACGAATGTCGGTTTGGCAAGAGCGTATTCTGCGAACGGCATTTACGACAAAGCCCTCAAACACGCGCAACTCGCATTGCCACAAGCAACCGACGAGGTGAATAAAAAATTCCTGACCGAAGCCATTGAGAAATTGAAAAAGAAACAAGATATTAATTAAAAGGAGGATAGGAAGATGGGAAGATAGGAGGATGTGTTTCGTGTTCCCATTCTCCAATCTTCCTATCCTCCTATCTTCCCCTTAAACCACTTCCCGCAGCGTCTTCGCAAACAACTCCACTTCTTCCACTCTGCCGGTACTCACGCGCAGCCACTTGGTGAGCGGTGGAAAAGGACGACCGACCAAAATCCCTTTATCTGCCATCATTTTATTCATCTCCATCACGTCTTTACCGGTGTTGAAAAAGACGAAATTAGCGTGGGATTTGATGTAAGGCATTTTCAATTCATCCAAAGTTTTGTACATAATATTCAAACATTCGGCATTTTTTTGCAGGCTCATTTTGTAAAATTCCGGGTCTTCCAATGCCGCTTTTCCAGCAATGAGTGCCGGGACACTCGTGTTCGCCATGCAGTTTTGTTGCAATCTTTTTGCAATGTCCGGTCTAGCGACTAAATAGCCAATACGAATGCCAGCCAAGCCGTACGCTTTTGACAACGTGCGCGACACAATTACATTCAAACCTTGCTTCACCAATTCTATCATCGAAGGATAATTCGGCTCAGTAATGTAATCGAAATAGGCTTCATCGGCGAAAACGACGGTCTTTTTCGAGAGATTTTCACAGAAACTTTTCATTTTAGAAGCAGAAAGAATCGTGCCGGTCGGGTTATTCGGATTGCAAACAAACACCAATTTAGTATTGCCATTCAAGCGTTTTTCCATGGCATCTATATCGTGTACCAAGTTTTCGTCCAATGGAACTTCATGGATATATGCGCCAAATTGCTTTGCGTATTCCATTAAAGATAAATACGTTGGATTCGCCGAGATGATTTCGCCGCCGTGCAAACCGTAGGTCAAGCCCGCCGTTTTCAAGCCCTCACCTGAACCTGCCGTGAGTACGATGTGGTCAGTCGGTACGCCGTGCTTTTTCGCCAACATTTCTGTCACGTCCTTCACGTAGCCAAACGGATAGCGGCACATTTCGTCAAAGCCTTTGGTCAAAGCCTCGCGCACTTTGGGGGAAGGACCGTACGGATTTTCGTTTACGCTGAGTCGAATCGGACCTTTCGGTGCGTTATTTGAGACGATTCTTAAAGGTGATTGCTCGCTTGCCAATGCTTGCGCGCCTCCAAAAATGGAAAATGCGCCTGCCAAACCAGCGGTGCGGAGCCAAGTTCTGCGGTCGAATTGAGTTGCCATTTGCCTTTTTTTGTTTGTAAGATAGCAAATAAAAGCAAATTAGATGCGGCGCATTTCAAAAATGTGCCACATCTTTTAGTGTTTTACAAAGGTTTTGCCAACGGCGCCTCGGTCGGTTTGAATTTTCAAAATATAAATGCCCGATGAAATATTGGAAATATCTATTTTCTCCAAATTATTGATAACCGATAGTCGTTGCACCAAACTTCCTTTCGTATCCAAAATGTCCATTTGATACACTTTTGCCGAAAGATTTTTTAAATCAATGTTCAATTCCGATTGGGCTGGATTGGGAAAAAGTAGAATTTGGTTTGCTAATTGTTGAATTTCATTCGTAGCAGTCGTGATTGTAAACTTATTATTAGCAGAAATCAACCACAAATTAGGGTCAAC
>CAZJXN010000095.1:0-3142 GCA_964549655.1 uncultured Saprospiraceae bacterium | reverse complement strand
CCAATGCCCGCCTCTTGCGTCAAGCCTTCGAGATACGTCGCAAAACCTTCATTCAACCAAATATCTTGCCAGCTACCACAAGTCACTTTATCGCCAAACCACTGGTGCGCCAGCTCATGCGCTTGCAAACCATGCGACCAACCGCCCATAAAACTCATCGTCTGATGCTCCTCGCCGCCGCCAAAACCAAACTGCGCATGCCCGTATTTTTCTTTTGCAAAGGGATAAACGCCCACCAAATTATTGAATAATTCCATGGAACGCACCGTGCGAATCGTTTGTGGTTTGATAAAATCCAACTGCTCTGGATAGACATAATTCAAGACTTCCAACGAATCACCATTCGGCAAACGGACATAATCGGAATAATTGGCATAATTCGTCACGCCAATCGCAATCAGATATGCTGTGATGGGATAGCGGTGTTTCCAATGAAAAGTTTTAAACGTATCTTGCTGAATTTCAGATACTAATAATCCATTACTCGCTACGCGATTGGGTAGGGGAGTGGTCACAATTACATCAATCGAATCAATTTTATCGCTCAAATCCATTTTGCTGGGCCACCAATCTTTAGAGCCATACGGTTCAGAAAGCGTCCAAATAATTGGCGTATTGGAATGAAACGTCTGACTGAACGAGCCAAAACCCGTGCGCGGCGGCGCGCCTTCATACGTGACGGAAATGGAATCCAATTTATTGATAGGAAGCGTTGTCGGAAGGGTAATTTGTAATCGGTCGTCATTCAACAAACTAAAATTTACATTCTGACCGCGATATTTCACATTGGAAACCGTCAAAACGCGCGACAATTCAAAATTGATTTCTCTAAAATTGGCTTCCGTCGGCACAAAATAACTCGTGACCGTGCCTCGGATGTAATACACACGCGGGTCAATCGCCCACTCCAAACGGTGGTATTTCAAGTCATAATTATCGTTGTACGGATTGGTGCGAAATTGCAGCAAATCTTGGTGCTTCTGGGCTTCCATCGCTGGAATGTCTTCGGTGTCTTTGCAATTCCAGTCGTCTTGGGCATTTAAATTAAAATAAATCGCTATCAATAAAAAGGTAAGAATCGTTTTCATAAGGTTCAACAGTTCGATGGTTTGAGAATGTAAAGTACAGAACGGGTTTCAAGGTCGAACGTTGAACTTTTGAACCAGAAAATAGGCAAGTGAGCGACGAAACAAGAACTCGCTGCTTATTTAAGACGTGTTGTGATACCTACTTGTATAACTTTTTTCTCTTTTCAAATACTATCCAAAAAATCCTCAAAAGCCATTACTTTACGATATCCTTGTTTTTTCAATCCAGTGAGCAGCGGCTTGTCTCTGGTGAGCAAAACCAAATCCAATTGCATTCCCAATGCCACGTAACTGGTATCTTTTAAATCTATATTTTGTAATAACTTATTCGCTTTATCAAGGCTTTCTATCGTAAAAATATAATAAGGCAGCATAGTTATATTTGAAAATACAAAATGGGTCCAGCGGCGCAGTTCGTCCTCCTGCATTTTTGTTTTCGTGAAGATGACCGACTTGTATTTATCTACTTCTGCCAATGCGAAATCAGGCATAATGAAATGAAAACGTTGTAAAATCGGACGATAACTCGCTTTGCCGCTTATCAAAACGTTCGCGTCCATTATAAAATCGGTCATTGCGCAAGATATTTATGCTTTTCTTCCTCCCAAGCTAAATTTCTTGCCAACTGCCATTCGGTATCATTTTCTAAGTCTATGGTTTCCAAGTCTTTTCGTGCCTCCTGTGCTGCAATTTTTAAAATCAATTGCTGCGCAAATTCTTGTAAATATCGCTCTACTTCTTCATAACCAACTTGTTGTACAAGGCTTTCTTCAATTTCTATTTTAAAAGCTACCATTGTCGAATTTTAAGCTAAACTACTCTTTTTTGGGGGAAAATGCAACCCGATTTCCTTTTCCCATTTCAAACCAAAAAACGGATACAAAAGTCCAACACGTCGAATCACCAATTCATATAATAAAAAGCTGATACCAAACGTGCCGACGACCGCGAGGAGGAATTTGACGACCACGCCCGCGTTCCAGTTTATCATGTAATAAACTAATGCAATTGTAATGGTTTGATGTAAAATATAAAATGGGAATACGGCTTTATTGGTGTATTGTAAAAAGTTATTATTAAAATTCAGATAGCGATAACCGAAACCAAAAATAGAGAGGAGCCACGCCCAAGCATTGGCGGCATTCAAAAATCTATAAAAAACCATGCCCCAGTAGTGCGGTTCCACCCAATGAATCCAATAGAAAGTGTATAAAATGGTGACCAGCGTGACGGCAATTGCGAGCCAGCTTTTCCGATATTTTGAAATGACTTTGGTAAAACCCTCGCTGGAAATCACCACAAAGCCAAGTAAAAAATACAGCAAATACGTACCATGACTTGCCCAGTCGTCTATCAATCCATTCGTACTCGGAAAATGCGGACGCAGCAATACCTCATTTGTAGCTGGCAAAATGAAAATCGCAAACAGCAGCACAGGATATTTTGTAAAAAATGCTTGCAAATTTTCTCGTCCGCGGGTCGCCCGTTCGCTACGCCAATACAGAAAAAACGGTAATCCAATGAGGGAATACACCAAAATATACGGCAAATACCACAAATGATGCCAACTGAAATTACCGCCCAGCGGATAAGGAACTAATTCAAAAACGGCGAGCTGAAATCGTCCATAATTTTCAATCGGGACGCCTTGCACCAAGCGTTCAAAATAAATTTGCGGCGGCACAATGAACAGCATTCCAAACACCAGCGGAATAAATAATCGCTTGAAACGCTCGCCTGCAAACTGCCCGCCACTCCTACGTCCCAGCGCAAACCACACGCCCGCCCCGGAAATTAAAAACAACAGCGCCATCCGCCAGCGATTCATAAAGAGCATCCAATATTGAAAACCTTCGCTCGTCTGGGGATTCTTTACATGAAAGCCCCATTCTGCCACGTAGCCCATACCGCAGTGGTAAAAAATGAGCAAGCCAAAAGCGAGTACGCGCAACCAATCCAAGTCATACCGTCGGTTTGAAATCAAAGTTTGTTCCATCGTTTTTTTTACAAAAGTAGGGGTGGAGCAGAGCAAATAACGACCGCGTTTGTCGGGA
>CAZJXN010000094.1:0-20967 GCA_964549655.1 uncultured Saprospiraceae bacterium | reverse complement strand
GTCAAGAGTTTATTCAGGAAATGGGTTTGGACGAACCGGGCGTAAATAAAGTTATTCGCGCTTGTTATAATTTATTGAATCTTATTACCTATTTCACGGCTGGCGAAAAAGAAGTGCGCGCTTGGACAATTCATCGGGGTGATAAAGCGCCACAAGCGGCGGGCGTGATTCATACCGATTTTGAAAAAGGATTCATTCGGGCTGAGGTGATTAAATATGAGGATTTTGTAAAATATGGCTCGGAAGCCGCCGTGAAAGAAGCCGGAAAATTAGGCGTAGAAGGCAAGGAATACGTGGTGGGCGATGGCGATGTGATGCACTTTCGGTTTAATGTTTAAAATTTGGAGGTTCGGGAGTTTTTTATGTAACAAATTATTTTTAGTTTCGTATTTGACTTTAGATAATTCTCTTATTAATTGAAAGCCCCTGTATGGAGACTGTAAATATTCAAGACGGAGCAGTTATTGAACTTATAAATCAGGCTTCTCCCAATGTAGAATCAGCGTACTCTTTTTTTCAAAAAAAGGTAAACTTTGGCATTCCTAAAAATAACTACACTGCTATTTGGTATGCTTTGTCTGGGAATAGCAATCTAAACAAAGCATTAGAATTAGTCTTTGAATATATACTCACCAAGGCAAATAAAGGAGACAAGAATGTTTTTAACCAAGCGACTAAAAGCAATAAAGTAAATCTAACTGATGATAATTCTCATTTTATAAATGAGCTATTTTTTCAAAAAGGAACTCCGAAAAAATTAGGTGCTTTATTTATATCTTATTATACAAATAGAGAACAAACTGATAACCCAATTTCAAATGGTTCTCTTAAATCCAAGACAAAAAATAATACGCCGAAGGCTTCAAAAGAAGTGAAAAAAATTGTGCAACAATCATCGGGAGAAGAAAAAGTAAGTACCATTTCTCGCGGTCTCCAATTAGAAAAAGTAAAATTTGGATATGGAAAATATCTTACTTTCAAACTTGGATGTTCAGAATTAGAAATTGAAAACTATTTTGTGGATAACTGGTCGCAAATTAATTTCGGATTTGACGAACCACTCATCTTTGTCAAAAGACAGATTCGTCCTCGAAATGACTCCGCTGAAAGAATTGATATTTTAGCCAAAACCCCTTCTGGAAAGTTATTCGTAATAGAAATCAAAGCTCGGCAAGCTAATGGCAATGCAATATCTCAGTTGCAATCTTACATGAACTATATCGAACACGAGTTTAATCTACCTGCTGAGTTAATAACAGGCTTGCTAATAGCTCCAAGTTATAGTGATAAAGTTATAACAGGACTTCAAAAAACACAGCGAATTGAGTTACTTCAATTCTATATTCAAGAATAAATCTGATGTCAGATTATATTGTGACTAATTCAATTCAAAGGTTTGGAAGTTTGAATGTCACGCGACGTGCAAACCTCCGAACTCCCCAAATTCCAAACCTCCAAACTTTTTTTATTACTGTAAACCTTTCAACACCTCAAACGGCTGAATCAACTTCCCCGTCTGCTCCGTCGCTTTGGTGCTTTTCCCAGTTTTATTTAAAATTTCGTAGGCTTGTTGCGCGGTCAAATTTGGCTTGATACTTTTCATCAAACCGAGTAAACCCGCCACGTACGGCGTTGCCATCGAAGTACCGTTGAACGTATTGTATTTGTTATTAGGAATGGTGGAATAAATGCCCACACCCGGCGCAGCCACACCCATTTTAATGTCGGACACATAATTAGAAAAAACGGCTCGATTCAAATCCTGGTCAATTGCGCTGACCCCAATAACGCCTGGCGTATTCACCGGCGAATAATCTTTCGCATTGCGATTGGAATTACCGGCAGCGGCTACCACAATTCCGCCCGATTTGGCAATGTAATTTACGGCATCGGTATAGGCTTTAATTTTAAAACGGTCGGAAAAACCGCCGAGTGACATTGAAACCACATCCGCTTTGCGATCACCTGCTTCGATCATACCTTTAATAATGCCCTGCTGCGTACCGCTTCCCATTGCACTAAGCACCTTGATACTGGTCACTTCTACATAAGAGTTATCCGTTGAAAAAGACGCAACCCCTACTCCATTATTACTCACCGCCGCTGCGATACCTGCACAATGCGTACCGTGTCCAACGGGATCGTTATCATATTGATTTTTGGTGGATTTAAAATTGGATTTCAAATCCTCGTGCGTGCCATCCACACCAGTATCGAGGATTGCAATTAAAGCTTTACGTTGTGGCTTTATCTTGTTGGTTGACAAGTGATTATAGAGTTTATCTACACCCATTGCTTCAAAGCCCCAGAGTTGTGTCAAGCCAGGGTCATTGATACCAAATTTATTATTGATTGGTGAAATGGGATTTGTAGGGAGCGGAGCTACGTTGATCACTTCGTTTTCTTCTACCCATGCAACGACACCTGATTTGTAAAGTGCGCGTTCGATTTTATCAAGTTGATCAGTCTTATTATCAGGAATATTAACAATGTAATAATTATCCAGATTAGTTTGGTCTGCATTTTCGGGATAAAAAGCGCGTTCAATAGTAGCATCATATTTTTGTAAGGCCTTAGCAAGTTTTTCAACGGACGCTTTTTCTTTCAATTCAATGAGTAATTCGCCGTTTTTATCTAAAGTTAAACCTTTTATTGCTTCACTATTATTTTTTTCTTGAAAGGTCGTCCTTACTTTCATATTGTAAAATAAAAACAGTCCTGCGCCCAACAAAATGGATCCAACGACGAACACCGAACGCTTATTCAAAAATGCCTTGAATAAAAAACTTAAAGCACCCATTACCAGCAAATCCCGAAATAGAATGCCCATTTTGAAATCAACTTGCGCATCCGCCGCAACCACGCTCAGCGCGTATGCAGCAAACGCCACGCCAAACGTGCGTTGAAACCATGCACTCTGCTGATGATTTTGAAAATACATCCATCCCATTAAGGTCAAAGCACTTACCAAAAAAGCCAACGGATAAAATGAAGCAATGAAATCAAACATTTTCTATATTTTTAATGCTGAGAAATTTCTTCAAAGCAAAAGTTACGACAACTCCAACAAAGTATCAACAAATCAAACGACAATTCGTTGCTTTTTCGGCGAATCCATCTGAAATTTGGACGAAAAATTTGCATTCAACCGACAGCCCACTTTAAGCGTTCTTTTTTTGTAATTGAATTACCTTTTTTATTCATCAAGAGGTTTAGTTTTGTAGCATTAAAAATGCGGCACATTTTAGAAATGCGCCACATTTAAAGCATAAAAAAAGAAAAATGACGGAACGGACACAGTGCCTTATTATCGGTTCAGGACCAGCCGGTTATACCGCAGCTATTTATGCAGCGCGAGCAAATATGAAACCCGTTTTATACACGGGGCAACAGATTGGCGGACAATTAACCATCACTTCTGATGTAGAAAATTATCCGGGCTATCCCAACGGGATTATGGGACCGCAGATGATGGAGGATTTTCGGCAGCAGGCGGCGCGCTTTGGCACGGATATTCGCTATGAAGTAATTACGAAGGTGGATTTTTCGGGCGATGTTCACAAAGCTTGGTCGGATACAGGCAAAGAAATTCATGCCGATACAGTCATCGTATCTACTGGTGCGAGTGCCAAATACTTAGGACTGGAATCTGAAAAGCGATTGTATAATTATGGCGTTTCGGCTTGTGCCGTGTGTGATGGTTTTTTTTATAAAGGTAAAGATGTGGCAGTTGTCGGCGGCGGTGATACGGCGGCAGAAGAAGCAGTTTATTTGTCGAAATTATGTAAATCCGTGCAGTTGCTGGTGCGTCGAAATGAAATGCGCGCTTCTAAAATCATGCAAGAACGCGTGATGATGATTCCGAATATTACGGTGCATTGGAACACGGAAACCCTTGAAATACTTGGCGCATCGAGTGTCGAAGGCGTTCATATTAAAAATAAAACAACTGGAATAGAATCCGTGCTGCCCATCCAAGGTTTTTTTGTAGCCATTGGTCATCATCCCAACACGGATATTTTTAAAGGCTGGCTCGATATGGATGAGCAAGGTTATATCATGACCCAACCCGGCACAACTCGCACGAACATAGCTGGCGTGTTTGCAAGTGGCGATGCGCAAGATTACACCTATCGGCAAGCAATAACGGCGGCGGGTACAGGCTGTATGGCTGCGCTAGATGCCGAACGATATTTAGCGGCGAAAGAGGTAGATGAAATGGTAGCGGAAGAAGCAAGTCATGCCGCGTAGTATATCCCATTTGGGAAAATATTGCTGTTAGGATTTTGGAATGCTAACAGCAATATTTCTCTATATTTCTTACCTTTAACCGCCCGAACCAGGAAACTTCAAACTTTAAAACGTCAAACCATTTAATCATGTCAACGACTACTTCTACTCAATTCCGTCCCGGCGTGCTGCACGGCGATGAAGTCACCGAATTACTCAATTACGCCAATGAAAATGACTTTGCCCTGCCAGCAGTCAACGTCACTGGTACCAACACGGTAAATGCCGTTTTAGAAACTGCAAAAGAGATGAACTCGCCTGTAATTATTCAATTTTCCAATGGCGGTGGTGCATTTTTTGCAGGTAAAAGTTTATCGAATGCTGACCAAAAAGCGGCGATTGCAGGAAGTATTTCTGGTGCTTTGCACGTGCATCGCATGGCCGAGGCGTATGGCGTGACCACGATTTTGCACACCGACCATTGCGCCAAAAGTTTGTTGCCTTGGGTAGAAGGTTTGTTGGATTTCAGTGAAGATTTCTATGATAAAAATGGGTATCCATTGTACAGTTCGCACATGTTGGACTTATCCGAAGAGCCATTACACGAAAATATTGAGACGTGTGTCGCATTTTTGAAACGTATGGATAAACTCGGCATCACGTTGGAAATCGAACTCGGCGTGACCGGCGGCGAGGAAGACGGCGTGGATAACTCTGACGTAGACAATGCGCTGCTTTACACGCAGCCCGAAGAAGTAGCTTATGCTTATGAAGAACTCAGCAAAGTAAGTAAACGTTTCACCATCGCGGCTGCTTTTGGCAATGTACATGGCGTTTATAAGCCGGGCAATGTAAAGTTGCAACCTGTTATTTTGAAAAACTCACAAGATTATGTGCGCGAAAAGTTTGGTCTGACAGGTAGAACGCCTATCAACTTTGTGTTTCACGGCGGCTCTGGTTCTTCGCGCGAGGAAATTCGGCAAGGAGTGGAATATGGTGCGGTGAAAATGAATATTGACACCGATATGCAATGGGCATTTTGGGAAGGTGTAAAGAATTTTTATCAATCAAAAGAAGACTACTTGCAAGCGCAACTTGGCAACCCAGAAGGTGCGGACAAACCGAATAAAAAATATTACGACCCGCGCGTATGGCTGCGCGAAGGAGAGAAAACGTTTGTATCGAGGTTGAAAAGCGCGTTTGAAGATTTGAATTGTGTGAATAGAAATGTGTAATGTTTTTTTTGTTTAAAGTTTCAGGTTTGGAAGTTGTGCGCTTTTGAACCTGAAATTTCAAAATACTTATTTACATTTTTTCTTCAAATTTGGATAAGTCTTTTTTCATTATTTCCAGTCCTTCTAAATACTTGAGTGTGAGGTGTTGGGTACTGCCATGTTCATCTGGTCTGGTAGATTTCATATCCACTGCTTTGAATATTTTCCCCATATCTACCGCATTATTTTTCAGGATTTGCTGATTAATAAGCTTTTGTCGTTCAAAACTAACAAGTGCTAATACTTTTAGACGACTGTATATTTTACCACAAATTTTATACTGCCCAAAAGCCGCAGCAATAATCGCTTCGTCCATACAATTAAAAAAAAACTTTTCTTCCTTTAATAGCCGATTTATCATTTCAATATGAACAAATCGAGATGTAATTTCACTACTATGCTTAAAACCAAATCCATCAACATGGTTAAATAGCCACTCCATGATGTCGCCTTCGCCTTTCGTTACTTTAAACCACCTTTCCAAAGCATCAAATGTGTCTGCACCGTCATCATTTCCAAATGGGGAGAATTCATCGGTGCAATCGAAATAAAACGGTTCTTTTATTACCTCGTTAAACTTCGGATGGCTTGTTTGGGGAGAAAGAACCTCATCTCCAATATCAAAATAAAATTCATTCATGTTTTACGCATATAAAGTATAGCACTGAACTTCAAACATTAAACCTAAAATTCCAAACTTATTTTAAAACTACCGTCCCCAACTGCGCTGCAATATCATTCCGCATCGTATTTAATTTCTGCTGTACTTTCAAATGCGCGATGAGTTGTTCGTCATCAACAGACTGACTAATAGTTTCGATTTGTTGTAAATTCCGGTCGCACATGCGCATGATTTTTCGCATTTTAAAACGCAATAAAGCTTGCAGACTATCAATTTTAAAATTTTTATCGGGTGCTTTTTGATTGAGAAAAATTTCCCATTTCTTCTCCCAATTTTCACTCAAATCATCCGGTGAGGCAAGCAGGTTGACTGCTAATTGACTAACTGCGGTATCGGTATGATGAATAAAATATTGCGGCGTGACGGGCAGTTTTTCTACTAATAAATGCAAGGTTTCTTTTATCACTTTTTGATACAAACGATTGTCAAATTCTTCTATTACATCTTCAATATTACTTATTATATATTCTGCAACAGTCATATTGTCTTCTAAATCAAAGAGTTCGCCACCAGAAGAAATTAAAATACGTGCAATATCTTTCTCCTGAAATTCGTCGCCTACGTGTGAGGTGTCAAGCGAAACGGGTGGCGGAACGGAACCGTCGGACATGGATTCGCTGATGCGCAACTCATTATCTGCCTGCGCACGCGGTTCTAAGGCGACTTTTTGCTGTTGTTTTTTGAGTTGTTGAGAGACAATTTTATTTACTTCGCTAACCAAGATTTGCTCGCCTACATTCATCAAATGCGCGCATTCTTGAATAAAAAAAGTGCGCTTTACGGGGTCTGGAATTTTACCAATACTGGCTACAATGTCTTTTACGATACCGGCTCTTTTCACAGGGTCTCGACCCGCATCGTTGACTAATAAATTGGTTTTGAAGGTGATAAAATCTTGTGATTTATCATCCAAATATTCTTTGAATTCAGCTTGTCCCACTTTTTTCAAATACGAATCCGGGTCCTCTCCTTCCGGCAATAACACGACTTTTACATTCAAATCCTGCTCTAACACCATATCCAAACCGCGCAAAGCCGCTTTAATTCCAGCTAAATCACCATCATATAAAATCTTTACATTCGGCGTGTAACGTTTAATAAGTCGAATTTGGTCAACCGTTAGTGAAGTTCCAGAAGAAGCCACCACATTTTCAATTCCACCTTGATGCAAACTTATTACATCCGTATAACCTTCTACCAAAATACATTCATCCACTTGTTGAATGGCTTTTTTTGCAAAAAATGCGCCGTATAAGATTTTACTTTTATTATAAATTTCAGATTCTGGCGAGTTGATATATTTGGGTGCTTTGATATCCTTTTGTAAAATACGACCTGCGAATGCAATAACTTTGCCAGATAAATTATGAATGGGAAACATCACGCGGTCGCGGAAAAAATCATTATCGTATTGAGAAGTCAAACCTAATTTTCGTAGCAACTCAATGTTATAGCCATCATGCACCGCTTTTAAAGTGAACGTATCGCGTTTTTCATCGGCATAACCCAAGCCAAATTTTTCAATGGTTTCATTTTTAAAACCACGTTGTTTGAAATAACCGTAGCCTACACTTTTACCTCGGTCGGTATGTAATAACTGTTCCTGATAGAAATTTTTAGCATATTCATTAATAATCGTCAGACTTTCAACGAATTGCTTTTCGCGGATGGCTTCTTGGGAAGTGACGGTTTCTTCAAGTTCAATATTATATTTTTGGGCAAGCTGTCGAATGGCTTCTGGGAACGTCAATTGCTCGTGTTCCATGATAAACTGCACGGCGTTGCCACCCTTGCCACAGCCAAAACATTTATAAATATTTTTGGTGGGAGAAACATTAAAGGAAGGCGTTTTTTCATTGTGAAATGGGCACAATCCGATCAGGTTGACCCCGCGCCGCCGCAGACTGACAAATTCCCCAACCACATCTTCAATTTTGACGGTGTCGAGTACGTCCTGTATGCTTTTTTGAGAAATCATAATTTATTTAAAATCAGCCTCTTATTACCTCTTTTTCATATGCACCGGATAAAATACGCCGTTTCATTACTTGCAACATTTTTAAATCCGTTTGCTCTAATTTTTCTTTCAATTTTATATCCCGTAGCATCGCTTCGGTCGTTATTTCCTGTATCAGTGCTGCTTTTTCGCGTTTATCTCGTGCGGCTTCCACTTCCTTCGCGTCTATTTTTACAGCTTGCGTGGTCGTTGGTTTGTAAGGTTCTGCAAGCACACTTGACTTCGTTCCTTTACAGTATAAAATCATTTGCACCTTTTGTTCGCCTTGTTTTGTTAGCGCCATCACGAGTTCTTCCGCATTTAGTTTATAAATTAAATAATCACCAGATGTAATTAATTCTTCTTTTGATGTAATAGAATCTTTTCTATTCAACACTAAAGTTCTTTTATCCTTCAAAGCCCACGTTCCATTTAATCTGTTTTTACCTGCCGCGCCTTGAAATGCACCATTTTTATTAAAATTAAAAGCAATAAATTGACCGTGTTGAACCGTAGCAGTATCCCCTTGCAACTCGTAGTGGCGATAAGTGGTCCAGGTGCGGTCGAGTAGTTCGGGCAATACTTTTTTTGTTATTGAAATTCCTTTTTTTTGTTTCCAGGCAAAAGGCGTGATTTCCTGCGCGTATGATACCGATATTGTACTTATAAATAGCCCTATTAATATTAAATTCTTTTTCATGCGTTGTTTAATTGAACAGAGGTTCATATAATATTTCTATAAATAACTTACTTTTCAAATCAGTAATAAAACGCTACAAACGTTGTAATTTAAAATTACTTAAAGCCGTTTTAGCGCTTAAAGATAAAAAATTCTGCTGATTTGGGCGTAAATTGTACACTCAAAGCGTTCGTCGGTTGGCGTACTATCTGGATAGGCAGCGTATGTTTTCCCTGTTTTAAAGACACTTTCGCCAGGTCTATTTCTAAGCGAAAATCACTGGTATCAATATTGTTATACTCGCTCAATCCAATAGTACAAGTTACTTTCACCTTTTCAGGAAAATATTTTAAACTATCCGGCGGCGCATTTCGAACGATTAAAGGGACGAATAATGATTTTTCTGTCAATTGCTCCACCTCTATCGTTGCTTGCACTTGATTGACATTCAGCGATAATTCAGGTAGCGGTGCTTCCAAATCCACGATTTGCACGACCTTATTTTTTAAATTAGCGAGGCTAAATGCCTTTGTATTCCAGGAGGTAATTTTGTATATAAGAGAAATAGGCCCGGTAATAGAAACGCTGTCCGGCTCTAATGCGACGGGGTTGGTCAGATGATAACCCGTTGCAAAAGTGAGCGAATCTACGGTCAGAATAGGGACTTTTTTGCTGGCACCTGCTTCGAGTTGGAGGGGAATATCGCCTTGCACATCGGTGATGCGAATATTTTTGAAAGCAATTTTTTGTAAAATATCCCTGCGAAGCTGCTCGCTTGTAAGTGTAGACGGATTAAAATTTGATAAGTTATAATACAAACTAATATCTGTATCATATAAATAGTCAAACATTAACTCCCATCCGCTGCCTTGCAGTTGTACGCGTACGTCCGAAGGCGGTTTAGTCACAAACGTCTTTCCTTGCGGCAGCTCAAATTGAAACGAGACCCGCTTTTCGGACGAATACGTGCGGGATAACTTGACTAAAAGCCAGAAAAACAGGGCGATACCAATGCAAACTAATAAGGTAGCTCTATCCTTGCTCGGCGGGAGTTGAATCTTCCTGCTTCGCAACGACCAGATTCTCTGCCTTCGTATTTTTAGCCATTGCTGCATAAATACTTTGGGTCATTTCTTTAGAAATCGCACTTTTTGTAATGCGGATGAATGTTTTCGGAGCAACTTCTAAGGTAACAATTTCGCCGTCTATTTTGCTAATTTTTCCCAACATTCCACTGGCAGTCACGATTTCATTCCCTTTAACAATGCCCTCCATGAACACGCGCTGTTCTTTTTGACGTTTGCTCTGCGGACGTATCATAAAAAAGTAAAAAATAACTAAAATCAGTACCCACATAATCATCGTGCTCGTACCGAATCCTCCAATTTGTAACAATAATGCGTTTAAAATTAAAATATACATAATGAAAATAAATTTTCTGTTTTAAATAATAATATTCTACTATTGTGAAACCTGTGCATTTACAAATCCTGTCAAATATACCTTCGTTTCAGAAGGGTACGTATTGGCGGTGATGGTAACTGGCTTTTGCTGTTTTTCTATCTTGCCTGCTGTGTTAAATTTTACACTAATTTCGCTACTTTGTCCGGGTGCAATTGGTTCTTTAGACCACTCTGGCACTGTACACCCACAAGTAGACCGCGCGTCGCTAATCAAAAGTGGCACTTTTCCGGTATTTTTAAATTTGTAAATGTGCGTCACCACTTCCCCTTCTTTCGCTTCTCCAAAATCAAACGTTGTTTCTTCAAACGTCATTTTTGCCACATTCGCTGTGTCTTGCGCGCCATCCGCAGAATCTGGATTCCGTATAATATCTGCATTACTGGCAGCACTAACCTCCTCTACCCGCTTTTCGTTTGACGGATTTTTTTGACAAGCACCAAGCGTGAATAGAGCGATTATAATAATTATCCAAGTCTTTTTCATAATTTTCTATTATAGTGCGCCACTGCAAAAGTAGCCCATTTTTTTCATTGAAAACCAAATTATTCCACGTATTGTTGCAAACCGCAAGTTTTCTCCAACTATTGCAGCAATATGAGACTATTTTTAATTGGTTTTATGGGCAGTGGCAAAAGTCACGTCGGCAGTCAATTAGCTGAGCGGATGCAGCTGCCGTTTATGGATTTGGATAATCAGATAGAAATTGCGCAGCAACGCTTGATTCGCACTATTTTTGAAATGGATGGTGAAATGGCTTTTCGAGAAATGGAGCGTGCTGCATTACATGAATTGTTAAAACATCAAAATATCATTATCGCCTGTGGTGGCGGTACGCCTTGTTTTTTTGATAATATGGAATGGATGAATCAGCATGGAATAACGATTTATTTAGAAGCATCGGTAAATATTTTATTAGAACGTTTAGAATCGGAACGTGCACACCGTCCGCTGTTAAAAAATATGGATGATATAGAACTTAGACAATTCATTGAAAATAAGTTAATAGAACGAAATCCATTTTATAATCAGGCACACTTGATTTATAAAATTACTTCTGTAAAGGAAGATGTGGCTGGTATACTTCATCAACAATTTAGTAATATTATTGGACATTAATGTATCAAGCATTCACCCATTTCCCCGTCACCCGAATAGCAGGTATTGATTATGGCAGCAAGCTCGCAGGGACGACCGTTATTGCTTTTGTAAATGAAAGTAGTGAAATCGTTTTTGCAGCCAGCGATAAAAACAAAGACGCCGACCGTTTTATTATAGAATGGGCAAATAATTACCAGCCAACTCATATTTTTTTAGATGCACCGCTTTCACTACCAAGTGTTTATCAAAATTTTGACGGCTATAATGATTATTTTTATCGAGCGGCGGATAGAGCGGTACAAGCGATGTCACCTCTATTTTTGGGCGGCTTAACGGCACGAGCGATGCAATTAAAGAATAATTTGCAAAAAATAGAAGTAGAAGTGACAGAGGTTTACCCAAGTCATTTAGCTAAAACATTAAATTTGGACAAACAATTATATAAAAAACAAAAAGAGTATATTTCTGCACTGATTCCATTACTTTTTGATGCTCTATCCGCTTTTGTCAGCTTATCATCCTATCACCCTATGAACCTATCAACGCTCACGTGGCATCATTTTGACGCACTTTTAGCACTTTGCAGCGGCTTTCGATATTTGAATAATCAACATCTGACTTTCGGTAATTCTGAAGAAGGCTTGATTATAGTTTGAATGGGTTTAGTATCTTTGAAGATTATAATTTTAGTAATTGTAAGTAATCAAGCAATGTTAAATTATAATTTTCCTTGCAAAGCTCGTTAAGAAACGCAAAGTCTCTGCGCCTCTGCGGTTAAAATAAAAGTGCTTCAGCACTTAAATTCAGCATCTAATGTCTAAAGTCTAATATCTAAAGTCTACGTTAATGTCGCATCCAATTTCGATTCCTTTTCTGGCTTTTCAAATTCATTTTCAAAATGGAGAAACAATTTCTATTCCTTTTTTCGATAAAAATGCCGTACGCATTGGGCAGAGTTTTGAAATTTTAAGTGGTAGGTATGCAGAAGTTTTACAATCTAAAGTGTTGAATAAGGGCAAGTTGCAACAATTGATGCGCGAGTTTATTCCTACTGATTTCAAACAAGAAAAGTTGCGGATGCCGTTTGTCAAGTCGAAGGATGATTTTACCTTTCCAGCTTTTGAATTAGAATTCGATTATTTTTATAGCGAAACCCTCGCTGGCGTGCGAGGTATCGTGCCAGTGTTGGGTGTAGAAGCGTTCACCGAATCGGAGGAGACGATTGCAGGACAATTACAGGAAGCGATTCGCATCGAATTTGCTCGTAAAAAACGGTTGAACGCGCTGCAAGAAGTCGTGTCTGCGATATGGTTTGAACAAGTTGAATTATTAAAAGATACCGTTGAGCTGAAAGCCTTGTCGCCCGCCGAAGTAGAAGAAGTGGGTAAATCTGGCAGCGACCCGCTTCTGCCAAAAGCAGCCCAACTGCTCGACATTCCACAGCAGGTACTTTACGGCATGGAAAATGAGTTGGAACAATTGGCGAAAGCCTTGCGCAATCGCTTCAATCGCAGCGTGTTACTCGTCGGACCTTCCGGCGTAGGCAAAACGGCACTCGTGTGGGAATTGGTTCACCAGCAGAAAAAATTGCGCATCAAAGGACAAGTTTGGGAAACGACCGCCTCCACGCTCATCAAGGAACTTACGGGCGAAACGGGCGCATGGGAACAAAACGTCGCGCTTTTTTGCAAAGAATTGGCAGGTAGTGACCACATTTTATTTGTCCGAAATTTGATGGAATTATTTGAAGTCGGTCAGTATTCTGGAAACAATGTAAGCCTCGCCGATTTTTTGCGCAATTACATCAGTCGGGGCGAAGTCGTACTGCTTTCGGAGTGTACGGAAGAAGAGTTGGCGCGGATTGAGATTAAAAGTTCTAATTTTTTATCGTTTTTTCAAGTCATTAGAATTCAAGAACCACGTGCGGATTTAGAGCAAATTATTCTACAAAAAGTCAACGATATGGCGGTAGACCGTCAGGTGACGATTAGCGAAGAAGCGATTCAAGAAGTGATTCGGTTGCACCGCCGTTTTGTGCCGTACGCCGGGATGCCCGGTCGCCCGATTCGTTTTTTGGAAAGTATGTTGTTGAATAAGAAGCAATTGCCAAATGCGCAAATTACGCGCTCGGAAGTCATCGCCCATTTTTGTGAAGAAACCGGAATGCCTATTTTTATGGTAGACCCTGCCGTTCCAATGAATGTGCGCGAGGTAAAAAAACTATTTCATTCCAATGTTTTTGGACAAGATAAAGCGGTGGAAAGTGTGGTCAGCATTCTCACTTCTGTGAAAACGGCGCTGGCTCGGACGGGCAAACCGATTGCATCTTTTCTTTTTGTCGGACCGACTGGCGTGGGCAAAACCGAGTTGGCAAAAGTGCTGGCACAATTCATGTTTGGAAATCGACAGCGTATCGTGCGTTTTGATATGAGTGAATTTTCAGATGCGTACACAGTGATGCGATTGATTGGAACCGATTATTTTTCAGATGGATTACTTACGTCCGCCGTGCGACGCGAGCCGTTTTGTGTGCTTTTGTTTGATGAAATTGAAAAAGCGAATGCTACATTTTACGATTTGCTCTTGCAATTACTGAGTGAAGGAAGACTGACAGATAATCAAGGAAAAGTGGTCAATTTTTGTAGTACGATTGTGATTATGACTTCCAATATTGGTGCGGAATCTTTGCAAAATAATCGTATTGGCTGGACGAGTAAAGTGAATGTGGCGGAGGTCACTTCGCATTTTATGAACGCCGTGCAAAAGCATTTTCGACCGGAATTATTCAACCGAATTGATGAGGTCATTCCATTTGAACCGCTCGACCCACTCACGATTCGATTTGTGGTAGAGCGCGAAATGGAGTTATTCCGGCAACGGGAAGGCATTCGCTATCGGCGTTTGGATTTGCATTTAGAGGAGGCTGTATTGGATTTTATTGGTGAAAAAGGCTACCATCCGCGTTATGGCGCGCGCTATTTGCAACGCGTGCTTCGGGAAGAATTGATTTTGCCGCTTTCTAAAACCCTCAATACCTACGACCCCGACGACCGCCTTTTGGTGCAGGTAAAAATGGAGGAAGGTAAGTTAAAAATTGACGTGCAAGACGACCCACTGGGCTTAGAATTGTTGATAGAAGAGTTGGAAAAAATGAATCAGGCGAACCACGCCAGCAGCCTGCGCCGTCAAATCAATCGCTTGCAGGATGGACATTTGTACGCTCGTTTGTTGAGTGAATTAGACCAGTTAGAAATAGAAAAAAAACAGAAAAAATTCTGGGAGAACACTACCAAAGTCATACAATACACCGATTTTTTACAAATAAAAGCCAAGACTGAAGAATTAAGTGCTGAAATAGAAAATATGGAACTGCATTTTGGAATGAGTAGTTTAGGATTGCAGCCGTATCAGACGCATTTATTAGACCGGGTGGAAGTGTGGGAAAAAGGTTTATCGGATACAAAAATTCAATTATACACAGCACTTTATCCTGAACATAGTATTTGTTTTTTCGCTATTTATGGAAATGTCTTACAAGAAGTTGTACAATTTTATACTGCTTTGTTTAAACAAAAAAACTACGTTGTAACCGCACAAAGTATTTGGTTTCGAGAGGATTATTTCAATGAATGGGTGACAAGCGGTTCTTATGATGAAAATAATAATTTTGTAACGGACAACCAAGCCCGACGCGAGGAATATATCAAAATGGACACGCCGCTTGAAGAGCATTGGCAGGAACATAAAATGCAAGATGGCGATAAATTATATGGCGTAGAATTTACGATTTTTGGTGCGGGTGCTTTTTTGTTTTTGCAACCCGAAGCCGGTACGCACCGCTGGAAATTATCGAATGATGCTGACTATTTGTATTTCTTACAAGTTGAAAATGAAGTGTTTGCAACTCCAAATGCCATTCATCGCCGAGATTTTTATACCGCCCAGCCGCCACGCCGATTTTACGAGCCACCGCATTTGCGCGATTACCCATTCAAAATCAATCGGGAAATTGGGCGACAAGGGCTGGCAGCTACCGTGTTAGAACATTTGGACATATATTTCAAAGCACAATTGGATGAAGCCGTTTTTTAAATGTTATATGGTTAAATTGCCGCATTGTTAAATTATTAGGGACTTCATTTTATAAAATAATATGAAAAAATACCTCGTCGAATTTATTGGCACTTTGTTTCTGGTGCTGGCTATCGGGCTCACGGGCAATCCGCTGGCAATCGGCAGTATGCTTATGGTCATGACATTTGCTGGGGCGCACGTTTCGGGGGCGCATTACAATCCGGCGGTAACATTCGCGTTGTGGCTACGGGGTGGCATTGCAAAATCTGAAATCGTAGGGTATCTCGTCGCTCAATTTGCAGGAGCAGCGGGCGCAGCATTGCTCACTGATTTTTTTGGTAGCCCTTCCGATGGTCCGAAATTAATTACAATTTCTACGGCATTGGTTGCGGAATTGCTGGGTACGTTTGCGTTGGTGTACGTATATTTGAATGTGATGCAGCCAAAAGAAAAAATCAACAATTCTTTTTATGGAATTGCAATTGGGTTCACAATGTTAGCAGGCGTATATGTATTTGGCGGCGTTTCCGGTGGCGCGTTCAATCCAGCAGTAGTACTGGGCAATTGCTTGCGCAATGCGACCGCTTGGGCAGATAGCTGGATTTATTTGGCGGCAGAATTGGGCGCAGCGGTGCTGGCGGCATATACCTTTCGCTTCATAAATTCTTCCCCAGAAAACCTGTAAGGTTTCTGAAAACCTTATAGGTTTGGTATCAACGAATCGCTTGTAAAAATTCCGCCCGTGTATTTTCGTTCAAAAACTTGCCGCTATATTCAGACGTGACCGTATCGCTGTGATCGTGCTCCACGCCGCGCATTTTCACACACATATGTTCCGCTTCGAGATAAACCGCTACGTCTTCTGTTTGCAAAACAATCTTTAATTCATTCGAGATTTGCATCGTCAGGCGTTCTTGCACTTGTGGGCGACGCGAGAAATAATCAACAATTCGATTCAATTTAGATAAACCAATCACTTTTCCGGTAGACATATACGCAATATGGCATCTTCCAATAATCGGCAAAAAGTGATGCTCACAAAAAGATTTTACCGTGATGTTTCGCTCTATGAGCATCTGGCGGTACTGAAATTTATTTTCAAACAACGAAATAGTCGGTTTATCTTTCGAGTTCAAACCTTGAAAAATCTCTTTCACAAACATTTTAGCGACCCGACGCGGCGTGCCTTTCAGGGAGTCATCCGTTAAATCCAATCCAAGCACATTCATAATCTCCTGAAAATGTGCTTCTATCTGTGTCACTTTTTCCTCATCCGATAAGTCAAAAGCATTGGATTTCAAAGGTGTTTCGTAATTGGGCTGGTGACTGTTCTGTCCGTTGGTAGATTTGCCGTTGGCGGCGTAATTCGGTATGAGCATACAATATTTTTTGAGCAATTCGACTTTAATATTTTTAAAGCCTGTATTCTAACCAATCCGTATTCATTTTGTTTAAACGGCACGATTTAAGGGTAGTGGAACAAAAGGTTTCTTCCACTTCTCGCAGCCCGTATCACATTAATTGGAACGCGGATTTGGCAGATTTTCGCGGATTTTGCCCGCACACCTGAGAAAAAAATCCATGTCGCCTCGTTGCACCCGTGAGAATCCGTGTTCTATCACGCCATACGAGTTGAACCGAAGGTTGTAAATAATTATTTGTCCCACAGTAGTAAGAAACGCTCAAATACTCATTCGCCCATGAATTGGAAATATTTGTCCCTTATTTTTATAGTAGGTTTGCTGGTTGCTTGCCGCAATTCGCCTTCCGAATCTGAGTGTAAATACGGCACACCGAAAGCTATCTTTAGCGCCACGCAGCAAGGCATCAAAACACATCAGTTTGTCAATCCCAAAAAGGATGCGGCGGTAGAGCAAGTCACATTTGACGATAGTTTGCAACTGACGCTTTTGCAAAGCGGTTGTGACCACGTGCGACAGGAATTTCAATTTATATTGCCCGGCGATTTTATCAATCAGAAACCCGAATTTTGGATAGAATTGTCTATCGGATTGCTGCGGCGGCTTGGCAGCATGGGACCGGATTATGCTGTGTTCAGCGCTTGGGCGCAAAGCATTGAAAGTCAAAAAGATGCAATAAATCTTGCAGAAAATACTGCTTTACAACAAGGTTTTTATGTAAAAATAGACCGAATCCTCGCCGATCAAAGTGCAACCCTTGTGCTTATACTCTCGGATGAACCGTGATTTTTATAGAAATTTGAAAAAAAATGATACCAGCGTGTTCCATTCGATTTCAGGCATTTAAGGTTTTTAGTTATATTAAAATAAAATTCGTAAATTATTAAAAATTAGATGCTTAATCAAAATATTGATACTAATTTTTTAAATTTCATTCGTCGAATTTACACTTCTTTTTCTTGCCTTATTCGCACAGTTTGCATACATTTGTCCACGCCCAAGCGATAGAATAAAAGAGAGCGTAGCACATGACGTATTATCGGGTTTCTCCGTCGTTTTTTCTTCTACAGCATCGTCCGGGCAGCTCAACCATTCATAGTTAACAGCAGGAGTTGTGACTCCTTACTCAAATTGATATAAAGTTGCATACTTTATAAAGAATATTAGTATCAGTAAGTTAAGCAAGCTCTGCCGCAAGTATCGCGGCGGAGTTTTTTATTTATGGCTCAATTGTATATATTTGCGCGGTTTTCTTACGGATGCCAGATGTCGGATGCCAGATTCCAGACCTCTACAATCGTGCAAATCATTTCTCTTTTGAATCTGATAAAACCCTGACACTATACTGAGTGTTGGATGGAAGAAAAGTCAATTATTTAAAATTCACATTGGTTATGAACTACGATTTAATTGTAATAGGAAGTGGTCCCGGTGGTTATGTGGCTGCGATTCGAGCTTCTCAATTAGGTTTGAAAACGGCAGTGATAGAGCGAGAATCGTTGGGCGGGATTTGTTTGAATTGGGGTTGCATCCCGACCAAAGCATTGCTGAAAAGCGCACAGGTATTTGAATATATCCAACATTCGAAGGACTATGGCATCACAGTGACGGATGCCAAAGCAGATTTTGGAGCGATGATTCAGCGTAGCCGAGGCGTGGCAGATGGCATGAGTAAAGGTGTAAATTTCTTGATGAAAAAGAATAAGATTGATGTCATCATGGGTACGGCAAAACTGACGCAAGGCAAAAAAGTGGAAGTCAAGGATGCCAACGGCGCGAAGAAAGAGTACGAAGCCAAACACACCATCATCGCTACCGGCGGTCGAGCGAAGGAATTACCCAACTTAAAAATTGACGGTCAGAAAATCATTGAATACCGCAAAGCGATGAGTTTGGAAAAGCAGCCACAGTCAATGGTCGTAGTAGGTGCAGGTGCTATCGGTGTGGAATTCGCGTATTTTTATCATTCGATTGGGACGCAAGTGACGATTGTGGAATTTTTAGAACAAGGCTTGGTGCCACGCGAAGACGAAGAAATTTCCAAAGAACTCGCTAAAATTTATACCAAAAGTGGCATTCGAGTATTGGCAAACACATCGGTAGAATCGGTGGATACCAGCGGAACAGGTTGTAAAGTGTTGGTCAAAAGTCGCAAAGACGGAAAAACCGAAGAAATCAATTGTGATATCGTACTCTCCGCAGCAGGCGTGACGGCGAATCTCGAAAATATTGGATTGGAAGAATTGGGTATTAAAACCGACCGAGGTTTAATAACAGTGGATGAATTTTACCGCACCAACGTACCAAATATTTATGCAATTGGGGATATAGCAATGGGTCCGGCGCTCGCGCATGTGGCAAGCGCAGAGGGCATTACATGTGTTGAAAAAATTGCAGGTCTAAATCCTGAACCGATTGATTATAATAACATCCCTTCTTGTACCTATTGCAGTCCTGAAATCGCCTCCGTCGGGCATACCGAAAAATCAGCAAAAGAAGCGGGATACGAAGTGAAAGTGGGCAAGTTTCCTTATTCTGCTTCCGGTAAAGCCAGTGCCGCAGGTGCGAAGGTGGGTTTTGTAAAAGTTATTTTTGATGCGAAATATGGCGAGTTTCTCGGCGCACACATGATTGGAGCGAATGTGACGGAGCTAATTGCAGAAGTCATTGTCGCCCGAAAATTAGAAACCACCGGTCACGAAATGATAAAATCCATTCACCCGCACCCCACGATGAGCGAAGCCATTATGGAAGCTGCCGCTGCTGCATACGGCGAAGTGATACATTTGTAGTAGAGATGGACAATGGTAGAGGGTAGAGGGATGCACTTATTTAGTAAGTTTCCCTGTACCCTTTATTAAATTCTTAAACGCTTGTTAAACTATTTTTCATCACCGATACGAACGATTCTGTGTATCTTCGCAACCTACCTCAATCAAGGTTCATCCCGCAAAAATATTGCTATGACCATATAGCTACACGTCCTCCCAACTTCCCTTATCTAAAACAAGAAATAATGTAAACTAAATGTTAAATTTTCATTTAACATCATAGCTCTTGGTAATATCATTTTAAATGTTCATTTTTGCAATGAACAACACATCAACACCTTACTTCTTTCTATCCCTTTCATGGAATAGGTACGCATCTACCTATTCTAAACAAACACTTCGTTTTATTATCTTGCTATACAAATCATAACTGTAACAGACTGATAGTCAGCTGATTCCGAATTTACACTTCAACAAGCATTTTGTCATTCAACTTTTAAAAACGATTTCTTTACTGCTCCGCGCCTCAACAGCATGGAGCAGCAGGTAATAATTTGTCTACACTTATAAAAACTTGGATAGGCGACGTTATAAATCTCAAAAGGTCGCTTTGCTTGGCAGTATTAGTGTGATTTATTCTTAATACATAAATCACTTTTTATGAAAAAAACAATCATTTCCATACTCACGCTCGCTGCCCTACTCGGCGTAGCGGCTTGCTCTTTAGACAACCTATTTGAGCAAGAAGAAGTACTCCCCCGTGTCACCTCCGAGACTAATAAAGCCTTTGGCTTCCTGCTTAATGGCAAGGTGTGGGTGCCTAAAGGCAGTAATTCCTACCCGCGCTATCAGTTTGATGTAGATCCTGGCTTTGCAGACGGCGTACTGGACATACTGGTCTATCGCTATCCTAAGGATGATGGTACACGCGATGGCTATCAAGACTTTAGAATCGGTGGTAGCTTAAAATCTGTAGGCTTGTATCCTATTGGAAGAGGAGAAAGGCAAACTTGTAATTTTTACGATTGGGATTCCAACTGTGAATATACCCTTAAAGATAGTACCTGCCAATTTAATGGCTATTTAAAAGTGACACTATACGACTTAGACAAGGGAAAATTTCAAGGAGAGTTTGAAGTAAGGATAACAAAACCTGGATGCGAAACTTTAAATATTACGAAGGGTCGCTTTGCTTGGCAGTATTAGCGTAATCTATTTTTAATACATAAGTAGTTCGGCTTAAATAATCGACATTTTTAATATCTTTACAAGATGCTA
>CAZJXN010000093.1:0-21259 GCA_964549655.1 uncultured Saprospiraceae bacterium | reverse complement strand
TTACTATTATAGAATCAATGGCTGTACAACCTGCTGCATCTGAAACAGTTACATTATAAATTCCTGCCCCGATATTTTGTAATTCCTGCCCCGTAGCACCCGTACTCCAGCGGTAAGTAAAAGGTGAAACGCCATTTGTTCCTGCTGCTTGTAATGTTCCATCCGTAGTGTTGGCGCAGCTTACCCCAAAGCCTGCAAAATTGGAAGTCAACATTACATTAGCACTCAAATTACTTACTTGCACCGTCGCGCTACTACCAATTTGTGCTGGACAAGCAGCGCCATTTATCGCCATAAACACAATGGTGTAAGTCGTGGTAGCGGAAGGCGCAACCCGTATCGTATGACCATCGCTAATATTTCTCAACTCAATGGAAGTATTTCTACCATCAGAATAACGAACATCATAAGTGGATGCGCCGCTCAGTCGGAAGGTAAGTGTTGTAGAATCGCCTGCGCACAAGGTTGCATTGCCTTCAATCGCGCCGCGCACGGCAGGACGGAAGCGGAGATTTATTTGTACGATACTGTCGCAACCACTTGCAGCCGCACCTTGTAAAATTTCTGTTCCGGTCGGCGTAGTTTCATTATATGTTTTGCCATTTATTACAATTGTTTCGCCGGGACAAAGTAATGTATCAAGTGTTTTTTGTACTGCTTGTAAAAATGTAAGGCTAATAAGTACAATAGAATCACATCCATTTACACTTGCGCCGACGAGCGTCTCTGTTCCGCTTGAATTATTTTGATTATAAACGGTGCCATTTATGATAAGACTATCATTTGCACAAATTGTTTGTGTAAAATTAGAAGTAGCTGCTGGGAAAAATTGTAATCTGACATTCACAACTGAATCACATCCATTTACACTCGCGCCGATAAGCGTTTCTGTACCTGACGGATTTGATTGATTATAAATCGCCCCATTTATTATAACACTATCAGTTGTACAAATCGTTTGTGTAAAGTTGGAAGCAACCGCTGGGAAAAACTGTAACGTAATAAGTACAATAGAATCACATCCATTTACACTTGCGCCGACGAGCGTTTCCGTACCACTTGGATTATTTTGATTATAGACTGTTCCATTTATTACAACACTATCATTGGTACAAATCGTTTGTATAAAGTTAGAAGTAGCTGCCGAAAAGAATTGCAAGTTGACATTTATAATGGAATCGCAGCCACTCGCACTTCCACCCACGAGTGTTTCCGTGCCATTTGGATTGGCTTGATTATAGACTGTGCCATTTATTACAATGCTATCCGTTGTACAAACCGTTTGATTTAAATCAGAAGAGATCGTTTGAGAAAATTGTAGATTGATATTTATAATGGAATCGCAGCCATTTACACTTGCACCCAGCAGCGTCTCTATACCCGATGGATTTTGTTGATTATAAACCGTTCCATTTATGATAAGGCTGTCTGTTTCACAAAGTATCTGCTCTAAATCAAATATAACAGTTGGAAAAAATTGTAATGCAATATCTACAATCGAATCACAACCATTCACACTTGCACCCACAATCATTTCTATTCCGGTTGGATTATTAAAATTATAAACCGTTCCATTCACAACGATACTGTCCGTCTCACAAATAACCTGCGTTAAATTAAAAATTGCCGGTGCAAAAAAGCGGACATTTACTTGTATGACACTATCACAGCCATTGGATGCGCCGCCAGTTATTATTTCCGTACTGCTTGGATTATTTACATTATAAATCGTTCCATTTACTTCAATACTATCACCCGGGCAAAGCGTAGTGTCAATCGTGGTGCGCGCCGCCTCCAAAAACGTGAGCCGAATATTGATAATACTGTCGCAACCATTTGCACTTGCACTTGCGAGCTTTTCCATACCTGACGCATTATTTTGATTATAAACCGTTCCATTTACAACCACGCTATCGCCTTCACACAAGGCAGCATCCAACATAAAATCAGCAGTTGGAAAGAATTGCAACGTTACATTAATGATTGAATCACAGTCATTTATACTTGCGCCGACGAGCGTTTCGATGCCGGTTGGATTTGCTTGATTGTAAATCGTTCCATTTACTGTAATGCTGTCCGTTTCACAAATCGTTTGCGTTAAAGTAAAGGTTGCTATCGGGAAAAATTGCAAATTGATAGTGATAATTGAATCACAGCCATTTACGCTTACGCCCAGAAGCCTTTCTGTTCCAGTCGGATTGGTTTGATTATAAACGGTGCCATTCACGATGATACTGTCGGCTTCACAAATCGTTGGATTCAAATTAGAAGTAACGATTGGAAAAAATTGTAAACTAATATTCACAATCGAATCGCAACCATTTACACTTGCACCTGCGAGTGTTTCGGTTCCAGTTGGATTATTTTGATTATAAATGGTTCCATTCACGATGATGCTGTCCGTTTCACAAATTGTTGGATTCAAAGTAAAAACAGCCGTCGGAAAAAATTGTAATGTAATATTTATAATGGAATCGCAACCGTTTGCAGCCGCGCCGATCAACGTTTCTGTGCCAGTCGGATTATTTTGATTATAAACGGTGCTATTTATTATAATATTATCCGTTTCACAAATCGTCGGCGTTAAACTAAAAGTAACGCGCGGAAAAAATTGTAAAGTAACGTTAATGACTGAATCACAACCGTTTGTAGCCGCGCCCGGCAAGATTTCCGTGCCGCTTGGATTTTGTTGATTATAAACCGTTCCATTTATAATGATGCTGTCGGTTTCACAAATCGTTTGAGTAAAATTAAAAGTGACACGCGGAAAAAATTGTAATGTAATAGTTACAGTAGAATCACAGCCGTTCGCAGCCGCCCCAATCAATGTTTCTGTTCCGGTCGGATTTTGTAAATTATAAACGGTTCCATTTACTACAATGCTATCGGCTTCACAAATTATTACATTCGAATCGGAGGTAACAGGCGGGAGAAAAGTTAAATCCACCACAATTATCGAATCGCAACTATTAACAGCCGCGCCCGAAAAATTTTCGATGCCGCTTGGTCTGGCTTGATTATAAACCCTATTATTTACTACCAAACTATCATTGCTGCAAAGCGTCTGCTGAATGGTGTCCCGCGAAATGGGGCGCACAAAGAGCGTATCGCGTTGGGTAAGGTCTGCCTGACAATTGGCATCTTGTAAGCGCACCAACTGGACAATTACACTTCCGCTATCTGTATTAAGCGTAGCAGGGCATATTTGTAATGTATCAGTATTGCTATTTATAACAATAGAGCGAAATATATCACCCACGTTGGTACTCAATTGATAATCAAGGCGGAAGGGAGGAATTCCATTTAGCGCGATATTAATCTCAAAACATTTATCTTCACAGATAATATTGTTGGTGGACATGGTAGCTTGAGGCGCTGGAAAACGAGCTATTATCATCGTGTCGCCACTGACGAGGCAGTTATTTGCATCCGTCACATTAAGCACGTAATTGCCTGTAGGCAAATTGGTTACATTTGCTCGTCCGTCCAGACTATCTACATTCCAGTCAAATTGGAAAGGCGGCATCGCGCCGACCAGCGTCACGGCGATGGCACCGTCGGTACTGGTCGCGCAAGTTGCATTCGTGACAGCAAAATTAACCTTGATATCACAACCCAATATGTTTATAGCGAAATTACAAGTCGTAGCGCAACCGTTTGCGTCCGTGACCGTTGCTTGGTAAGTGCCGGAAGCCAAATTCTGGAGTATAATTGTATCCGCAATAGCAAGCGACTGGCTACGGGGCGTAGGTCCAGTCAACACCACATTATAAGGAGCCACGCTGCCATTAATAATAAGTTGGGCGCTTCCATCGGTCAAGCCGGTCATGGACACAGCCGAGCGTTGGGCGCATTGTAAATTGAGCGGCGTTGGTTGAGAAATAGTAGCGGTAGCCGTAGTAACACAGCGATTGGCATCGGTGATGGTCACGCTGTAATTGCCTGCTGCTGCGCCAGTTACGTTTTGTTGTCCATCCAGCACGTTCACATTCCAGTTGAAAATAAAGGGAGGAGAACTGCCCAGTACCGTTACTTCCAATTCGCCATCTTGAGCGCCATTGCAAGCGGCATCTTTTGTTGTAATAGTGGCAATCGGATTGGCAGCTATAGTCACTCGAAACGCTTCTGCGGTCTGACAAGCACCATTGGTATCGAAAGTAAATAAATTGGTCGTGGTTTTAATCGTGTCGCCTACTGCGAATCGCGTGCCTGTGCCATTGGCTTGCGTGAAATAGGCGGCATTTGCGCTGAGCCCTGTGCCTTTGATAGTGGGGAGTTTGAAAAAGACGCAAGCCGTTGTGTCATTGATGGGGTTTAAAATGGGAGCGGGTAGAATTGTTATTGTAAAAGTATCCTGATTACTGCAAGTGCCATTGGTATCAAAAGCGAAAAGGGTAATAGTGGTTTGAAGCGTGTCGCCTGTGGCAAAGCGTGTGCCTGCACCATTGGATTGGGTAAAATAAGCGGCATTTGCGCTCACATTTGGCCCTTGAATAGCAGTTAGAATAAAGTTAGAACAAGCCGATGTGTCCCGAATGGAATTTATAATAGGCGCTTGTAAAATGGTAACCAGCACTGATTCCTCATCGCTACAGCCGGGCGCGCCGTCGTAAAGGAAGAGGGGAGTGGTAGTCCTGAGCGTATCTGTTACTTGATAGCGCGTACCGCCGCCGTTGGTTTGAGTATAATACGCTTGATTCCCCGTTAAATTCATACCATTGATTATTGGCAATACAAAGAAACCACAACTCGTCGGGTCAGGGAGATCATTGACCGTAGGCGTTGATACAATGGTGATTCTAAAAGAGTCCTGGTCGCTACAAATGCCTTGGGCATCATAGGCATATAAAGTTTGAGAATTCGTAATCGCCTGCCCTACATTCAATCGCGTGCCGGTGCCATTTGGTCCGGTGAAATACGCGCGGTTGGCGGTGGGATTCGTTTCGGTAATGTCAGGCAGTGTATAAGACAGACACACAGTGGTATCTCGAATCGGGGCAATTTTAGGACCGGCTGTAATGGTAATATTTACAGTTTGCTCACTTTTACAAGCAGCATTTGCATCGTAAATAAAAAGATTTTGGGAAGTGGTGATGGTTTGAAAAGGGATGAAGCGAGTTCCCGTGCCATTCGTTCCGGTGTAATAAGCACGGTTATTGGTGAGGTTCGTTCCGGTGATAGATGGTAGCATAAAGCCCGCGCAAGTGCTGGTGTCGCGCAAGTCATTGACGGTAGGTTTTGGGAGTATGGTGGCGGTGAAATTCTTTTGGTCATTACAAGTAGCAGTGCCGTCGTAGGCATAGAGATTAAGATTAGAGGTGACCGCTTGCCCGATGGCGTATTTGGTGCCGCCGGCATTTGGGGCGCTGTAATAAGCGCGTCCATTAGTGAGAGTCGTTCCGGTTATGTTTGGTAACACTAAAGTATCACACGCTATTTTATTCGCAATATCATCTAAAGTGGGTTTGGGTGCAACGGTTACAAAAAAAGATTGCTGACTCGAACAGCCCGCCAAGCCAGTCACTGCGTCATACGCGTACAGGGTGCGAGTGGTTGTAATGTCGTCGCCCGGCGCGAAACTTTGTCCGCCGCCGTTGGGAGCCGAAAAATAGGCTCGATTTTCAGTGAGATTAGTACCTGTAATATCCAGTAAGTCCAAACTGCCGCACGCCATTTGGGGTCCGGGATTATCCACGCTGGGTCGTGGGCTTTCGGAGATGTCCGTCGAAGTTGTTGCGGTACAACCTGCCGCATTGGTCACGGTCACGGTATACGTTCCTCCTCGATTTACAGAGATGCCAGCCGTCATCGCATTTGTAGACCACCGATAGCTCGTGCCGCCCGTTGCCGTTAGGTTGATGCTGCTTCCCGCGCATAAAGCGGTCGGACCCGTGATGCTCGCATTGGGTGCAGGTGCTGCGGTGATAGTGCGAGAAGCGGTATTCGTACAACCTGCCGCATTGGTCACCGTAACGGTATAAGTACTTGGCGCATCAATGATTGCATTCTGAGTCGTCTCGCCCGTACTCCATGCGTAACTGGCAAAAGTGGTATTTGTGGATAAGCTAATTGTACCATTTGGACAAACCTGCGTAGGTCCGATGATGCTGACAGTAGGTGGTGGCGTGACGGTAATATTTTTTGGATTAGAAACAGCGGTGCAGCCATTTGCATCGGTCACGGTCACTCGATACGCCCCGGCTGTCGTTACGTTAATTGATTGTCCGCTGTCGCCATTACTCCAATTGTAACTGGAAAATCCTGCTTGCGCAGTGAGGGTAATGGAGCCGCCCGTACACACGCTATTTGGACCTGCGATGGTAGGAGGGGGGATAGTCGTGCCCTGTACAATAACATCATCTATAGTGTAGGTTTCGCCTACAGCTTGGTTGCCCAATCGGACTCTGAGTCGTAAGCCAGTGCCTTGTAAGCCGTCTACACTAATCGTCCCAGCACCATTATCGCCACAAATATAAACTGCCAATACCCATGCGCCGCCGTTGACGCTATATTCTACCAACGCTTGATCATGCCCTGGAGCCGAGTTATCACAGGCAAATACAGGTCCCCCTGGAAATTGGCAATCAAAGGTACCGCTTGTAACTTGCGCACCTATTTCCAAAGAAAAGCTCACACAGCTATAGCCGGTGATGGGAATATTTTGAGATGCCCACGTATTTTGATTGCCCCCTAAATTGCCGCCGCAACCACAAGGCGCTCCTTCTATGTCGTTTACGGTGAACGCACCGCCTGAAACACCCCAAAAGCCAGTTCCATCACAGTTGGTAAAAGCACTCGACCATTTTGCGGCAGTTGTCGTGCCATTCGGATAGCCGCTAAAATCCTCTTGATAAATCGTTACTTGTGCTTTAAGCCTTGCTACCAGACATAGTAATAGTAGTGTAAACAATGCAATTCTCATCGGAGACAAAATTTTTTATACCATTGTGACGGATACATTCCACAGAAGTAGCGCCAAAAATAGTGTTTTAGTAACTATTGAAGTACGACAAGCGTGTTAATCATAGATCAATTAAACCCGGTTTGGTCGGGCAAGAGCAAAATTTTCAGACAAGCCTTTAACGTTGGAGTAGATGCAATACAGCTGCAATATTGCAAAAAATAAATTATATTTTGTCCTAAAAACTCTTATCTTAGTAAAATGGAACAAACTGTAATTTACAAATACTTCTCTCTTAATCCGGCTCTTGCTGGTAACAAGAAAAGAGGTAGTGAGAGAAACACAAAAATATTTTTTTACCTGTACTTGGGTTTATTGAAAATTATTTATCTTTGCACCCGCCTTTACCGGCGGTAACCCAAAAAATGTTCTTTAACATGAATCCGTTGATACCTTATAGCATACCGGTAAAGGGATTGCGCAACGGCACGCACTCGTTTGCGTTTCACATTGACCGCGCGTTTTTCAGCCAGTTTGAAGACACACCAGTGACGGAAGGAAAAGTGGACGTGACGTTGGTACTCGATAAACGCCCCGATATGTTTGTACTGGATTTTGACTTTGCAGGTACGTTGCAAACAGACTGCGACCGTTGTTTGGCGCAGATTGACCTTCCAGTAGCGGACACGCAGCGACTACTGGTAAAATTTAGCGAGGAAGAAGTAGTGGAAGAAGCAGATGTCATCTACGTGCATCCAGAAATTCAGCAGTTTAATGTCGCCACCTATATTTACGAATACATCATTTTGGCGATGCCTATTATTCGGGTGTACGATTGTAGAAGTGAAGTGAATCGTCCTTGTAATGAAGAAATGTTGCAATACATTCAACAGAGCGAGGCAGAAGAAGAAGAGACCGAACGCAACCCTGCATGGGATGAATTGAAAAAATTGAATAAAAACGATAATTAAAATAATGTGATTCGTGATTTGTGATTTGTGATTTGTAAAACGGGATTGGCGAAACGATTTAAACGAAACACCAGTCACTGATAACTAATCACCGATCACTGATCACCGATCACCGATAACCAAAAGAAATGGCACATCCTAAAAGTAGAATTTCAAAACAACGAAAGCATAAGCGCCGTACGCACTTGAAAGCGGCTATCCCGCAGATTGCTACCTGTACCACGACTGGCGAACGCCACATTTACCACCACACCTATAATGATGCGGAGGGTAATCTTTTCTATCGGGGTAAATTACTGAAAAAAGTAGCCGAGGAGGAAGTTTAACTCGTATGAATTGAATACAATCAAAATATAGCTCCCATCCGAATCAATTGCGATGTGGAGCTTTTTGTGTTAAAATTAGTGTTATTGTGTTTTGGTAATAAGGTGTTATAGTCGCTCTGATCTTAAATACAATAACATTAAAACACCAAAAACAATAACACCAAAACACATGAAACGAATCATCAAAACACCCAAAGCGCCCTTACCGATTGGTCCGTACAATCAAGCAACGCTTGCCAATAATACGCTATATATCTCCGGTCAAATCGCAATTGATCCTGCAACAAATGAGTTGGTAAGCGGCGATATTGAAACGGAAACCAAACAGGTGATGGAAAATCTGAAAGCCATTCTGGAAGAAGCTGGAATGACGTTTGAAAATGTGCTGAAAGCTTCGGTTTTTGTAAAAGATATGCACCTTTTTAGCCGGGTGAACGCCGTGTATGCTCAATATTTTGACGAGGCAACTGCACCTGCACGCGAGCTGGTAGAAGTAGTCAATCTGCCTAAATTTGTGAATATTGAAATCTCGATGATAGCAAATGCGGGAGGATAAGAGAATGGGAAGATAGGACATTTATAGCGTATCCTCCTATTTTCCTATTTTCCTATCCTCTTTTTAAAATTAGGTATGGAAACCAAAAAACGCGTCCTCTCCTGCATTCAACCCACTGGCGATATGCACTTTGGCAATTATTTTGGAGCCGTAAAAAATTGGGTGGAGTTACAAGAACAATATGAGTGCTTCTATGGTGTGGTCAATTATCATGCGATGACGATGCCGTACGACTCGAAAAAATTGGTAGAAAATACGTGGGAGTTGATTTTTAATTTGATGGCAACGGGTATCCGACCGGAGCATCTTTTTATTCAATCCCTCGTGCCAGAGCACGCCGAATTAAGTTGGATTTTTAATTGCTTTTGCTCGTACGGACAGTTGAGCCGCATGACGCAATTCAAAGATAAAAGCAAGCAAAGCGAAGAAAGTGCAGAGAATTTTATCGCTGCTGGATTGCTGACGTACCCTGTTTTACAAGCTGCGGATATTTTGATTTATCGGGCTGATTTTGTGCCAGTGGGCGATGATCAAGATCAACATTTGGAATTGGCACGTAATATCGCACAGCGTTTTAATAATCAAGTGGGTAAAGAATATTTAATTTTACCAAAAGCATTACATACCGCTGTGCCGCGTGTAATGTCTACTGCCGACCCAA
Source organism: uncultured Saprospiraceae bacterium (assembly GCA_964549655.1). GTDB lineage: Bacteria > Bacteroidota > Bacteroidia > Chitinophagales > Saprospiraceae > JADJNW01. The sequence continues at coordinate 11,844 of CAZJXN010000093.1, read as the reverse complement.
GTCGCAAAATGAGTAAAAGTGCCGGTGAAAAACATTATATCAATATCTTCGCAGAACCGGAACGCATTCGTAAACAAGTAAAATCTGCGGTGACCGATACAGGCGACACGCCTACCGGGACTATGAGTGCAGGTGTAAAAAATTTGTTTGACTTACTGCGCGCCACCAATAAAATGGACGCTTATAATGTGTTGATGGCAAACTATGAAGTAGGCAATTTGAAATATTCGGAACTAAAAGAAGCGGTTGGAGAAGCGTTGGTAGACATATCAAATCCATTTAGAGCGCGTAAAGCGGAGATTATCAATAATAAAAAAGCAATAAAAGAACAGATAAAAGCCTCGTCCGCTCAAATTCGCCAACGTGCGCAAGAAACGATACGAGAAGTGAAGGAATTGGCGGGGTTGTTGAATGTGAAATTTTAATTTGCTGATTTGCCGATCCCGACATTCATCGGGACAAGTTATGCTGATGTGATCATTAGCAAATTGGCAGATTAGCATAACTTGTCCCGCAAGGCGGGATCAGCAAATCAATATAACCATGAAAATCATCTGCATCGGTCGCAACTACGCGGAACACGCCAAGGAATTGAAAAATGAAATCCCAGACCAGCCGGTTGTGTTTATGAAACCTACCTCGGCGCTGTTGGTAAATGATAAACCATTATATTATCCAGAATTTACACAAGACTTACATTATGAAGGTGAAATTGTAATAAAAATAAGTAAAAACGGGCGCCACGTGCAGCCGGAATTTGCGCCTGAATATTATGACCAAATCGCTTTTGGAATTGATTTTACAGCACGGGACTTGCAAGACCAACTCAAGAAAAAAGGACAGCCGTGGGAAATCGCCAAAGGATTTGATGGCTCCGGCGCACTCAGCAATTTTATTCCCATCGAAAAAGTAGACCGGGCGGGTATTGAATTCAAACTGCGCAAAAATAATGAAGTCATGCAGCACGGCAATACCAATGAAATGCTCTTCTCATTTGAGGATATTATTGTATATGTTTCTAAATTTTTTAAATTACAAATGGGCGATCTGATTTATACGGGAACCCCGTCGGGAGTAGGGCCGGTACAAATTGGCGATAAGCTGGAGGGTTTTATTACAATGGCAGATGGAAAAACGGAGCATTTGTTGACGTGTGATATTCGGTAGTGCCTGCGGAGTGATTTGTGATGAGTGATTTGTGATTTGGAGTTCATTACTTGCTGCTTGACAGATAGGACACTGATTTTTTATGATGATAAAGATATTTTATGATTGAATTAAAATTTAAATTTTTTGGTAACCTTAAAAATCAGTATACCCTCAAATTAATCCATTAATCTTACCAATCAAGGTTAAAATTTCTATTTTTGCACCGCTTTTTATACTTTTTAAGAATTAACATAACTAAAAAATGCCATATCTATTCACCTCTGAATCTGTTTCTGAAGGACACCCCGATAAAATTGCCGACCAAATATCGGATGCGCTCGTTGACCACTTTCTGGCATTCGACCCACAGTCCAAAGTCGCTTGTGAGACGCTCGTCACCACGGGACAGGTCATACTAGCTGGCGAAGTGAAATCCAATACGTATTTGGATGTGCAGCAAATTGCTCGCGATGTCATTCGGCGAATCGGCTACACCAAGTCGGAGTATATGTTTGAAGCCAATTCCTGCGGCGTGTTATCTGCCATTCACGAGCAATCGCCCGACATCAATCGCGGCGTAGAGCGCAGCAACCCGGAAGACCAAGGTGCGGGTGACCAAGGGATGATGTTTGGCTATGCCACGAGTGAAACGGATGATTATATGCCGCTTTCGTTGAATCTGGCGCATAAAATTTTACAAGAATTATCCGCGATGCGGCGGGAAAATAAAGAAATTACGTACTTACGTCCTGATGCCAAGTCGCAAGTCACCATTGAATATTCGGATGCAAATGTGCCGCAGCGCATTGATACGATTGTGGTTTCCACGCAACATGATGATTTTGATGAAGATGAAACGATGTTGGCGAAAATCCGCGAGGATGTTATCAATATTGTCATTCCACGTATCAAGGCGCAATTGAAGCCGGAAATTCAAGCCCTTTTCACAGATGAAATCACGTATCACGTCAACCCGACGGGCAAATTTGTGATCGGCGGTCCACACGGCGACACGGGTTTGACAGGTCGTAAAATTATTGTGGATACCTATGGCGGCAAAGGTGCGCACGGCGGTGGGGCTTTCTCTGGCAAAGACCCTTCTAAAGTAGACCGTTCGGCAGCGTATGCTACTCGGCACATTGCCAAAAACCTCGTAGCGGCTGGCGTTTGCGAGGAAATATTGGTGCAGGTTTCTTATGCGATTGGTGTTGCTAAACCAACTAATATTTACATCCAAACCTACGGCACAGCGAAAGTGAAAATGAGCGACGGCGAAATCGCACAAAAAGTAGCCGACATCTTCGATATGCGCCCGTATGCCATTGAAATGCGTTTGAAATTGCGTAATCCAATCTATTCAGATTCAGCAGCTTATGGACACATGGGACGTACCCCCCAAATCAAAAAAGTAGTGATGAAAGACGGCTCCGGCAACCGGAAAGAAATGGAAGTAGAGACGTTTACTTGGGAAAAATTAGATTACGTAGATAAAGTGAAATCGGCATTTGGGCTGTAATAACCAAACTTGTTTGGTTCTTTGAAAAGTGGTCTGATGACTCCAAAGTCACCAGACCACTTGTAGTAATAATTTATTTGCCTTTGCCTTGTAACAGAACCAATAATGTATAAAACATAATTTTAAAATCCAGCGCCAGCGACATATTTTCGATGTACAAAATATCAAATTTGAGGCGTTGCAGCATTTGTTCTACATTGGAAGCATAGCCGTATTTTACTTGTCCCCAAGAGGTGATGCCGGGACGCACTTTGAGTAGATGTTTGTAATGTGGATTCTGTTGTGTAATAAGATTGATAAAATGTTGCCGCTCCGGGCGTGGACCGACGATACTCATATCGCCTTTGAGTACATTCCAAAACTGAGGAAGTTCATCCAATCGCCACTTGCGCATGGTCGCGCCCCAAGGGGTACAGCGGCGGTCGCCATCGTGCGAGAGTTGCGGACCGAGTTTCTCCGCATCCGTGTACATAGAGCGAAATTTATAAATCATAAATGGCTTGTTGTTCAAACCAATACGTTCTTGTTGAAAAAAGATGGGACCTTTGGAAGAGAATTTCACGCGACTGGCAATGTATAAATAAAGTGGCGAAAGCACCGCCAATATAAGCGTAGAGAGAAAGATATCAATGAATCTCTTAATCAAAAGTTGCCATTTGGGCATCAATTCTTGCCGGATTTCGATGAGTACTGCGCCGTAGACGTGATTCATCTGCACATTTCCCAACATGATATCGTACATATCGGGTATGATTTTGACTAGCACTTGCTTATCATAATCGAATAAAACATTTAGTATTGCCCGTACTTTATTATGCTCGGACGTTTCAATGGCGACAATCGCCTCTTCAATACATTTGTCCTTAATGACTTGCGCAAGATTTGGAATTTTTCCCAACTTGATTAAATGCGCTGCTATTTCATTCGTGCTGGTGCCGTTGGTATCAATAAAGCCGACAAAATGGTGTCCTAATTTCTTTTGCCTTCCGTTAATTTCTTTATATAATTCCAACGCATTTTGATTACCACCTATCATAAGGGTATTGTAAGTAATCGTTCCTGATTTCAAACGGTGGCTGGCACGTGTCAATAAAATCATGCGAACAACAACGGTACTACTAAAATGTAACAACAAAAGCGTAAAAAAAGAATTATAATAAGCGTGGCTTTGCGTTACAAAATCATCTAAAATAAGGGCAAAAAATAAGAATGCAACACCTATGAAACTAAGCAGCAAAGTACGTGTAAAAGTAGCAAAGCGCGACAGTCGGTAAATATCTTTATAATTATCAAAAGTAGAATATAATAACAACCAACCAATAGGAACGAGCAAAATGCCGTACCAAAAATTTAAATCATTCAGCACTGCCCAGTCCAGCGTAGCGCCTTCCATCTGCTTTCGATATAAGAAAAAACCTGCCCAAGCGAGCATTGCCGTGAGGAAATCCGCCAATTTGTACAAAAACGTGTGCCACTGACGCTTCTCGCGCATCTGCGTTCTACTTTCATTTCTGACGACTGCCGCAGCTGGTGCCGTTAGAAATGGACGAGCTTGATGTTGTCCAACCATATACTGGCTTTATCTTTGGTGAATACATTATTTTGCAATGGTAAGATGGATTGTAATACAATTTGAAATTCATCATAACGAGTGCCAACTACCAGTGGACTCATATTAAAATAAATCTTATTCCAATCAGCACGCGCTACAAAACCCGGTTCATACAACGTCTCTCCTTTAACACCACTTTTATAACCTATCACTCCGAATATTACATCTGCGTCCGATTTGTAATTTAATTCTAAATAAACATTTACATTTTTAGTCGTGAGATTTCCATACTTATTTACGGTTCCTAATACGACGGTCGGATTGTTCTTATCTAATGTAATAAGTGCGGAATTTCCTTCAAAAGCATTTTCTTTTGTAATTTGAATGCGATTCGCGTCATTCCCAGCTATCAAATCCCCAAAAATGGGCGTACCCCGTTCTAAATCTTCAATAAATGCAAAGCGTGTTTCGCCTCGATAGCCAATGACCGGACGCAGCGTATCCACTTCACTTGGATTCAATGCCACTTTTGTTTGAAAAGAAGTATAAAACGGATAGATTTTTCCGGTACTGCTAATGCCATTATCTTTGATACCCGCTTCCAATGTTATCGTTTGTTCGCCATTTGTCAGCATCGGAATGAGTGCCGGAATTGGAAAAACACCTATAAATTCATCGCCGATTGTGACCCATACATCTGTTATTTTATTGGAATTCGTTCCTTGAGTAGCTGTTGTATTTAATTGAAAATCAGTTACATAAATATACGAAGGAATCGCTTCGGCAGGATTAATCAAGTCACAAGCAGTGAGTGCTGTTAAAAATGTAATAAAAAATATTTTGTAGATATTGCTCATTCAAATGTGATTGGTGAATAGGGATTTGTAAATGGTAATTTGTGAACTGAGATTTGTGAATTGGTAAAAACGCTATTAACGAGTTCCTAATAACCAGTCACCAATCACCAATCACGATTTACGTCAACACCGCCGCTCGTTTTTCTATTTCCTTTACAATATCATGTGCCACTTTCAGCGCTTTATACCCATCTTCTAACGGCACTTTGGGCGTGGTATTTTGCAAAATGCTCTGTCCAAAACTTTCTAACTCCATCTTAATTGCGTTTACCGCCTCCATTTCAGGCATATAGACGTGAATTAATTTTTTCCCGTTGGCAGTTTCTAACTCCATCAAATTCGCGTCGGCAGGAAGATGCGCGGAATCTTGGTCGTATAAACGCACGATTTGCGCCTGTTTTTCTAGAAAATCCAGACTGATGTACGCGTCTTTTTGAAAAAAACGCACTTTTCGCATTTGTTTTAGAGAAATACGACTCGCCGTCAAATTCGCCACGCAACCATTTTCAAATTCAATCCGCGCATTAGCGATATCAGGCGTTTCACTCGCCACCGCTACGCCGCTTGCGCTGATGAATTTCACATCCGACTTCACGATACTCAGCACAATGTCCAAATCATGAATCATTAAATCCAAAATCACCGAAACATCCGTGCCACGTGGATTGAAAACCGCCAGCCGATGCGCCTCAATAAACATCGGGTCGAGTTCCATATCTTCCAACGCCAACAGCGCCGGGTTGAATCTTTCTACGTGTCCGACTTGCGCTTTGACTTTGAATTCTTGGGCGAGTTTAATGAGTTCTTCCGCTTCTTCGACCGTGCGGGTGATGGGTTTTTCAATAAAAAAATGCTTGCCGGCTCGGATTGCTTGTACTGCCATTTCAAAATGAGTAGTAGTTGGCGTCACAATATCCACGACATCTACGGCAGCAAAGAGTTCTTGTGGCGTACGAAAACGTGTAATCTGGTAAGTATCAATCACTTGCTGTGCAGCACGGTCATCCGGGTCGTAGAAGCCAACGAGTTCATACGTTTCGCTGGCGAGTTGAATGCACTTAAGGTGAATTTTTCCCAAATGCCCCGTACCTAACACTCCAATTTTTAACATATGCCTTGCTTGTCCGCCTTTGGTGGAATTTGTAGGATTAAAGGATGGGCTTGATTTGATTTTTGATGATTTATTAAAATCGTAATCATCAGGTAATCAAACAAGTAGCCTCTATTTGACTAATAATAGCAAAAATACGAGAAAAAGTTGAGAAAATCCTTATGGAGGGGAAAATTGATGTGTTAATGTGCCAATTTACTGAACGCGAGCTACTCAAGTTTCAAATATAAGGCGCCTAATTCTCTGGTGAAGGATTGAATGGTCATGGATTTGCAGTACGATATTCTTCGACCCAGTTAACAATTTTTATATTTTGTAATCTTTCAAAATGCTTGACGTTATTGGTGGCGATAAACATATCATTTGCTATGGAACTGGCGCCTATCAGCAAATCAAAATCAGTTATCATAATTCCTAATTTTCTTAAACGAGTTTTCTCTTGCGCGTAAATGTCTAAACAAGTTATGATAGGAACCACATAAATACTGTCTATAAAGTGATAGTATCCGCAATCTTTTGTTCTTTTCTATTACCAGCGCTATTTTCTACCCCAAATTTCAATTCTGCAACTGTGATTTCTGAAATAAAACAATTTTCTAAGCCAACTTCTCGAACTTTTTTATCCAATTCGTATCGCCCTTTCATGTAAAAAATAGCAGTGTCTGTGTCTAACAAATACTTGCTCATAATTCAAACGGTCGTTCTGTAGAATACCTTGAATTCCGAATTGTCTCTATCAATTCTTCTGCACTTTCTTCCGTTTCTAATGCGCCAAAAGTGTTAAAAAATTTAGCTTCTCGTTCGCTCTGCTCCGCCGTTGCCATCGCCTGATAACCTTCTTCCAATGAAGCCCAGTTACCAGTATGTAGCTTTTGCTGCTGTAACTTATTGAGCAGCAGTTGATACAAACTTTGTAACATTTCGCCGTCTTGCATATCAATCAAGCGAAAAATTTTAACTTTTAATTCTGCATCATTTACCATACAATATTATTTTACAAAAGACTTCCGAAATCCCTAAAATCTCGGAAGTCTCTCAGAAATCCTATCTTCCTATCCTCCCGCCTTACGCATCCACCTTCGCATACTTCGCGTTGGCTTCAATAAACGCGCGGCGTGGCGGCACTTCATCGCCCATCAGCATCGAAAAGACGCGATCCGTTTCGGTTGCATCGTCAATAGACACTTGGCGCAAAATGCGGGTATCAGGATTCATCGTGGTTTCCCACAATTGCTCGGCATTCATCTCGCCCAGACCCTTGTAGCGTTGTATTTTTACCGACGACTCGTTACCACCTTTTGCGTAGGCTTCCACGGCTTCGCGGCGTTCTACTTCATTCCAGCAGTAACGGAATTCCTTGCCTTTTGCCACCCGATATAGCGGCGGCGTGGCGATGTAAATGTAACCCTGCTCCACGAGCGGACGCATATAGCGGAAGAAAAAAGTGAGAATCAAAGTTGTAATGTGACTTCCGTCAATGTCGGCGTCGCACATGATGACTACCTTGTGGTAGCGCAATTTTAGAATATTCAAGATGCGGTCGCCATCGGTATTTTCTTCAATACTCACGCCGAGCGCGGTGAACATATTCTTGATTTCTTCATTTTCATAAATCTTGTACTCCAATGCTTTTTCTACATTAAGAATCTTGCCTCGCAGCGGGAGAATCGCTTGAAAAGCACGGTCGCGCCCTTGTTTGGCTGTACCACCAGCAGAGTCCCCTTCCACCAAAAACAATTCCGAACCTTCCGGCGATTTGCTGGCACAATCTGCCAATTTTCCCGGCAAACCACTGCCCGTCAACACGTTTTTGCGTTGCACCATTTCGCGGGCTTTGCGTGCCGCTTCTCGCGCCAATCCAGCGTTGATCACTTTGTCAATAATGCGCTTCGCTTCTTTCGGATTTTCTTCCAAAAAAGTACCCAACGCATCGCCTAAGCAGCGGGATACAATGCCCGTCACTTCTGAATTCCCCAACTCGCCTTTGGTTTGACCTTTAAATTGTGGTTCTGGCACTTTCACCGATATGACTGCTGTCAAACCCTCCCGAAAATCTTCTCCGGTTGGCGTAAATTTTAGCTTTTTAAAATATCCATTATCATCGCCGTAGCGCTTGAACACACGATTGATTGCCATGCGAAAACCATTCACATGCGTACCGCCCTCACGGGTATTGATGTTGTTGACAAACGATGCCACCAATTCCGTGTAAGACGTGTTGTATTGCATCGCCACTTCAATCTCTACGCCATCTTCTTTGCCACTTACGTAAATAGGCGATTCCGAAAGTTTGGTTTTAGATGCATCCAAATATTGCACAAACTCTCTCAAGCCACCTTCCGAGTGAAAAGATTCTGATTTGAATTCCCCGTTCTCTTCCTGCTCGCGCTCGTCCGTCAAATTCAGCGTCAAGCCTTTATTCAAAAACGCCATTTCGCGCATCCGATGGGAGAGTACGTCGTATTTATATTCTAATATTTCAAAAATCTCACTGTCCGGCTGGAAGGTGATAATCGTACCAGTTTTTTTAGAATCCCCAATCGGGCGCACATCGTACAGCGGCTTCCCTTGCGAATATTCTTGTTCAAAAACCTTGCCCTCGCGGTGTACCTCTGCGCGCAAGTGTATCGAGAGTGCATTCACGCAGGACACGCCCACGCCGTGCAAACCGCCGGAGACTTTGTAGGTATTTTTATCAAATTTACCACCTGCATGCAGCACGGTCATGACCACTTCCAGCGCCGATTTGTTGAGTTTTTCGTGTATCCCTGTTGGAATTCCGCGTCCATTGTCTGTGACTGTAATCGAATTATTGGGATGAATGACCACATCAATCTTATCGCAATAGCCTGCCAAAAATTCATCTACTGAGTTGTCAATTACTTCCCAAACCAAGTGGTGCAGACCCTTCGTGTCCGTGCTACCGATGTACATTCCGGGGCGCTTTCGCACCGCCTCCAATCCTTCGAGTGCTTGAATATTACTCGCGTCATAATTGCCGTTTTGTGTCGGCATTGTCTCTAGTTCTTTTACCATTTCCATCCTGTAAAGATACGAAAATTTACCAAATTTTGAGCAGCAATTTTTCCACAATTGCAGCCTAATAGAACGCCTAAAAGGTGGGAAAAGTTGTGTTTTTTGGGCGAGTCCCTACGGGTCGGGCTATCCGCTCTTTCCGCCCTGCGGGACGGAACCGCTGCTATCCCTCTCGCGATGCCACATTCTCAAAAAAGTCAACGTTAAAATCGTTTATTTAATCATTCTACATCTTCCGAAACTGTCTGAACCTTGATTTTTATGATTTAATTCGTCTCTGCAAAAAAATCAGCCGTCTCTGCGTTTAAAAAGTCAGGAGTGATGTCAACAGGTAAAAATCCGCGTCATCCGCGTTCCAATTAATGTATCAGGGGCTGTAGAAAGTGAAAAAAAATTGCTTTAATTTGCAATCTATATGGAAATTCACATCAACGCAATTGCCGATCTTTCTCATGCTGCTACTGAACTGCTCACCTTCGCCGCCGCCCGCCGCAAAATGGCATTCTACGGCGAAATCGGTGCAGGTAAAACCACGTTTATTCAAACTATTTGCAAGCAACTCGGGGTGCAAGAAGCCGTCACCAGTCCTACTTTTTCTTTGATTAATGAATATTATTACAGCACAAATCTCGGCGACATTCATACTTTACATCATCTTGATTTGTATCGTTTAAAAAATATACAGGAAGCACTCGATATTGGCATCGAAGACTTATTATATGATGAAAATTATTGCTTTATAGAATGGCCTGAATTGGTTGAAGATTTGCTGCCAGAAGAAGTCGTGCGAATAAAAATCGAAACACTCGACCATTCTACCCGAAAAATGTTATTTTTGGTTGCTTGAATGTGGCGCATTTCCAAAATGTACTACATTTATAGCACGCAAAACTTTTCAACACGCAAGAAGCGCAGGATTTTATGAGCGAGAAGGAAAAACGCATTCCCATACCGGAATCCCTGACGGAGAGCCAGAGCCAATACCTCACCCAATCAGAGACGCTGCAAGTACAGCCAAGGTCGAATAAGTTATTTATCGGCATTCCCAAAGAAATTATTTTACAGGAAAACCGCGTGCCACTTGTGCCTTCTTCGGTCGCAACGCTCGTGGCAAACGGACACCGCATCATCATCGAACAAGGTGCAGGTGATAAAGCCTTTTACAAAGACCGCGATTACTCGGAAGCTGGCGCGGATATTGCTTACAGCCCCGAACAGGTCTACAAAGCGGATGTGATTTTAAAAGTTGCTCCGCCTACGCTGGCAGAGATTGACCACATGCGCCCGAATCAAATTCTGATTTCTCCTTTACAACTGACTATTATTTCTGCAGATTATATCAATAAATTGAAGCATAAGCGCGTCATCGCTTTAGCGATGGAATACATTAAGGATGAGTCAGATACGTTTCCAGTGGTGCGCATTATGAGTGAGTTGGCAGGTTTAAGTGCGATGCTCACGGCAGCAGAATTGATGTCTACAACGGGCGGCGGGAAAGGCGTTTTATTAGGTGGTATTTCAGGCGTTCCCAGTGCGAAAGTGGTGATACTCGGCGCAGGTATTGTGGCAGAATACGCGACCCGCACGGCACTCGGCTTAGGCGCAGAAGTCCGTATTTTTGATAATAACATTTACAAACTCAAACGCATCCAAAATCAAGTCGGCAGACAATTATACACTTCCGCTATTGACCCGTTTGTCCTTATAAATGAATTGATTACAGCAGATGTTGCCATTGGTGCCATCCATTCTAAAACAGGTCGCACCCCGATGGTGGTCAGCGAAGATATGGTGATGAAAATGAAGCCCGGCGCGGTGATTATTGATGTCAGCATTGATCAAGGCGGTACGTTTGAAACGTCGGAAGTCACTTCGATTGATAAACCCACTTTTATAAAACACGATGTCATTCACTATTGCGTCCCCAATATCGCTTCGCGCGTGTCCCGCACAGCTTCTATTGCAATTAGTAATATTTTGACACCTATTTTATTAAAAACCAGCGGCGTTGGTAATATTGAGCATTTGTTATTTAGTAATTCCGGTTTGCGGCACGGCGTTTATACTTACAAAGGCAGCCTCACCAACGAGTACCTCGGCGAGCGTTTTCAAATAAAATCTACGAGTTTGGATTTGTTAATGACTTCGGATTTGTAAAAAAAAGTTTAGTAAAAGCTAAACTAAATGACTATATTTGCGTTAGAATTAATGGAAGTACCTGATCGTGAAGAGCAATTTTATAAGCTTTTTGTCAATGGCGAATGTTTGTTGGAAGCATCTTATGAGGAAATGCGGAAGGCAGGTAATCACCAAAAAGATTTGGACAAAATACAAACCCTTATTGAATTACTTTCTCAAGGGCAGGGGTTACCTGCTGACAAATTTAAAGAGCTTCAAGGACGTAAGAAAAATGACATATATCGAGATTTTGAAATAAAAGCAGGCAGATTAAGGGTTTATTTATTTGAAGATATAATGGAGGGAAAAATTATTGTTTTGGGAGAATTAAAGAAGGATGTAAAGCGTCAAAATAGAAAAATAGAAGAAATGCGCGCTATAAAATTGAAATATTTTGCATCAAAAGACAACTAATCATGAAAAGTCACCAGGAGTTATTACAAAC